>JBFMGX010000027.1 GCA_040752595.1 Candidatus Zixiibacteriota bacterium | reverse complement strand
ATGGAAGCGGTGACGGATCCAGCTACATGACGGGCTCTCACGGCCCCAGGGTGGGACGATCTCATCACCGCCAAACTCATCTCAGTGGACAAGGACGCACGCATACGGTATGAGATACAAGGGTGGGCTCTGCCCACCAATCACTCTGAGCCGCATCTCTTTGGAGAGCAAGACGGCTCGCCGGGACGCTCGCCCTCCCGAAGACAGATACTCTCGCCATGTTTAGTGATGGCCGCCCGATCGACTCTCCCTTCGGGTGGGGGAGCACAAGAACCTACGGCGGGCAACAAAGAAGAACCCCCCTGACCGATTCGGGCAGGGGGGCGATTGAGAGGAAGCTGGCGAGGTACGTGACCGATCATACAACGCCAAGCCAGGCCGGGAGGCGGGACATCTGCCTGTCGACTTCGACCTCGGCCTGTTGGCGCGACCAGTTCTCCAGCTTCATGGTGTATTGGATCATGCCTTCCCGGATTTCATTCCGGGGTTTGAGGTTACCAGCCAGATCGGTGCAGTAGATGCAGTACGCGTTGGTGGGGTCGGCATTGCCATGTTGAGAGGGCTGACTCATCGGCATGCCGCACGCCGCGCACCGGGGGCTAGTGTTCATGGTTCCCTCCTTGCGGGGTGCATCTATAGTGAAACTCCGAGCGCCGTCCCCAAAAACCGGCCTCGGAAGGGGCTCGAATATGGCGGGAAGAACTGTCATCAAATCGTTGACGCCTCCGTGTACTAATAATACCGTTTGAGTCGTTCCACAGTTTGTCGGAAAGAGATTTCTGACACCGTGCCGCCAATTCATTGTCCGCAAATGCGTTAGGGTGCCGACGCGCGCGGTCTCGATCCCCGCCTGGTCGTTGACGCACGCAATCGGGCCAGTCAAAGTGACCGCCCGACCGCCGCGAAACGAGATTACTTTGGAGGTATTGCCCGCGCCGGATCTGCTCTCAGTGGCGTTCGTCCGTCAGCCGCTGGTTGAAGTCCCGCCGGAAAAATTGCGCAAACGCCAACACCAACAAGCCAACAGGTGGCACAACAGCCCAGAAAGCAGTCCAGAACGGCATGAGACCCCCCTATAACTACCGGCTTTCGACACGCCAATCCGCACATTGACGTATCTGTTTCACGGTTCCTGCCAACTTCAAACCAGAATGGCGCTTCGTCCCGCCGGACAGCCCGGTCGGATGGCGCCAAATTATACGGACGACTGCGGGCCGCAATAGAAAAATGATGGCGTGCGGCAGAATTCTGTGCCGGGAGGAAGCGAGATTGGGATCAGACGATCACATAGAGTGCAAGCAATCCTGCGGCGTCGCACGAAGCCCAGTGAGATCCCGGGGGGAACTGGACTGACATGTAACCGGAGGGAAGGAATCGGGACAGGGGGCTTCGAGCCCCCTGTCTCATTGTTGGAGCAACATGGGATGGACCCGCAACTGGCCTCACTTTTTGGCGCCGGACTTCGAGGTCGTGGCGCGAACATGGGCACAGACCGAGTCGACCTCGGAGCAGAACTGCTTGTAGTCCATCTGCAGTCCGTTGATGTAGGTGCTCCAGCCCGTCTGCGACTTGGCGAAGTGGACGGCATCCTCGATTTCTTCCTTCGTGGCGCCGTTGAGCTTGGCCGCCTCGGTGTGGAAGTAGGCGCAGTAGCGGCACCTGGTGACGGCGGCGACCGCCACCCCGATCAACTCGCGGTACTTGTTCGGGATCGGTCCCTCGGCGAACTGCACCTGGAGGAACAGCTTCCACTCCAGTTCCAGCTTGTCGTCGGGGATCTGCTTGATGAATCCCGGCACGACGCCGAAGGTCTGTTCGATTTCTTTGTAGACTTCCTGGCGGGTCATGTCCATAACGCACCTTCCTGTTTGGAGACCGTTGATCGCTCAGTCCGCCCGCATGGGCGGCGTTTCATCTGGGCATTATACAGGAAGACGGAGCAAAGAGCACTACTTTTCTCCGGTTTTCGACCCGATGGGATTGGGCGCGGGCAGATCCTCTGGGGGTCAACAGCTTAGAGTCGCCAGGCGCGGACGGGAGGCCAGGCCTCTAGTGTCGTGTCCCGCAAGTCCCACGCATAAGTTTCAGGCTTTCGTTTATGCGCCTCGACCATAACCCGTTGCATAGCCGAGGATTGCGCGGGCAATCCCCGAGCAGAAGTCCGTTTTCTGCGCAAAGGAATTTCTGGGACACGACACTAGCAGGCGCAGACGGTCGCGCATGCTCACGGTGCTGATGCGCAGGGCTCGCAGAACTCCGTTTCCGGGTTGGCGCCCATAAAGACGACGTTGCGCATCTTGCCGACGTCGATGACGGTCGTCACGCCGTCGCAATTCACACCGGTGTCCGTGTACGGGCACATCGGATTCGGATCGATCACCGGCGGATCGCCCCGGAAGGCCACGCCGATGACTTTGTTCAGATCCAAGATCGTGTGGACATGATCGCAAACGGGATCGCCGTGGCAGTCGCAGGCGCAGCCGATGGTCACGACGCCCTTGGTGAAGGCGGGAACAATTCCAACTACAGTGCCGGGCTCGCTGTCATCAGCGAATTGGATATGGTTGTTGTAGGTAATGCAAGTAGTATCAATCTCGAAAGTGCCGTCGGTGGCGGTCACGTTGAACGTAAGCTCCACCGACGGAGTGCTGCCCGGCGGTGCCCCGTCGGTACCAGGCGGCAAGACGTCATCGTCGCCCGAGAGCATTCCGGCATAAATGACGGCATCTGGGCTGTTGAAGTCGATAGCCCCGCGACCCGCGTATCCCCGCCCCTGACACATCCAGGAGGCAGTGTTGTCGGGCGAGGGAAGATAATCGACAACGACGAATCCGGTCAGGAACGAGTCCAGCCGGTGTGCCGCTTCCAGACAGAACGTGTCGGCGATGTAGCTTCCCGGGGTGACGGAACGGATCTCCAGCGGAAGGACGATTCCGCTCAACGGAACGTCATTGGTCACGTAAATGCCGAGTTGGACCCTGGCCCCACGGGGCGCCGCCTTCGATTCGATGACCACCGAATTGGCAGCCCAACCAGCGCTCACAGCCGTCGCCAAGATCCCCATTGCAAGACAGGTGAACCGCTTCATCTTCAACTCCTTGCATGACACGCCCATTGGATACGATTGGGATTCGCTCTTTCCGGTACAACAAGCGTTGCGATATAGAACAGCCGACGTAGCGTTTCTTGCTCGTTTCACTTCAGAGGTCACTGAGCCACTTGTAGCAGGGTTGCGACGGTGACCCGCCTCGGAAGGCCGTGTTGATCAGCAAGACAATATCCTGAACGGTGAATGTCTCGTCACAATTGACGTCGGCGAGACCCCAGTACCAAGACGGGAAGGGCTGGCCGCGGAATACCATACCGATGAGTGTGACGACATCTGTCATATCGTAGTTCCCATCGACGTCCATGTCGCCGTGTATCACGGAGCACAGCGCGCGGTAGGCATTGACACGACCGAAACCGTACCAATTGTCGTGGCCGACCTGACCCAAGTCCTCCGCCGACTTCGTGAGTACGTCGTATACAATGGCGTGGGGAGAGCAGCCGCGAAAGTCAAGACGCCTCGCCAAGATCAGCGCAGCGACCCCTGCCACCTGCGGGCAAGCACCCGAGGTGCCGCCCATCTTTGAAGTGTAGTCGACGTCACCGCCGGCATCGCCGAACCCGGTAACGTAGGGATTCCAACCCCAATACGCCTCCTGATCAGTTGTCCACATGTCCCCGATATACTTGTCGCCGCTGGGTGCCATCAGGTCAAGTGCAGGTCCGGGCTGGCTGTAGTACCAGACGTCATCAGACTTGTCTACGGCACCCACTGCGATGACCTCGGGCATGTTTGCGGGAAACTGAACCGTGTACCCCAAATGTGCGTTGTTGCCGGCGGAGAAAACCATGACACAGCCATGTTGTGTCTGTGGATCCTTCTGGCCGCCGCCGCAGCCGTTCGTCACGTACCTGATGGCGTTGGCCACGTCTGTGTTCGGAGTGGTCGTGATGTAGCCCCAGCTATTGGAGATCACCTCCACGTTCTGTGACCATGCGTAGTAGATTGCCTCCGCGACACGGTTGGGGTAGGGCATAGCATTTCCACTGTCATCAAGTATCTTGACAGGGACTATCAGGCAACTGGGGAGGACACCGACGACGCCGGTGTCGTTGTCGGAGGCAGCCAGGATTCCGGCGCAGGCCATGCCGTGATTCTCGCGATCCCCTGGGCTGGGATCGTTGTCGTACGAGGGCGCCCACCAATGAACACCAGCGAAGTCACGCCCCGGCAGCAGTCGCGGGGGGCGCAAGTCCTTGTGCGCAATAAGGCCGTCATCGATCACCGCCACACGCACAAGAGAGTCCGCCAATCTCAACTGCCAGGCCAGGTCGGCGTCGATGTCGGCGTCGGGTGTGCCCCCGTTCTGGCCTGTATTCTTGAGGTAGTACTGATACTGAAAATACGGATCGTCCGACGGGGCCGTGTCTGCCATCAGAACTGGTCTGGCAAACATGGTCGCACTGGCCCATTCGGTCTCGGGGAGCAGGTGCAACTCGTTGCCGATATTCAGAGGACTGCCACGGATCGTGTCGTGTAGTGCCGCATGCCACAGGTTGTGCACGAATTCACTGGAATCAAGAAAGCTCAATCCGAAAGCGTCCAGGATGGCGAGGGCTGAGTCCGTCGGTAGATCCGCATCATACTGCACTGACACCATATCCGTGACTTTGAACTCCGCCGAATCCAAGAGGGTCATGTACACCGGCACAACGCGATGGACGGCAGGATCCGCCAGAAGACCGGCTGACGCACTGTCGTAATCCCACGGTGGTTGCAGACCGTAGGTCCAGAAGCCCCGCGCGAGATACTCCGCCGGAATCGTGTCGTCCAGGCATGGGTGAGTCGCCAAGAACTCGGCCTGCTCAAGATGTGTTATGGTCGTGTCGAACTGCACGGCGATCTTGCTGTCGGAATGTGCGATGGCGTAGGTAGAGTCCAGATCAAAGTAGAACTCCTGAGCTGCGACATCTGGTGCGGCGCAGACAGCCACCGCCACGGCGGCACTCAGCAGAACGCTGCCCTCTCTCGTCATGATTCCCCTCCTCTTCCTGATCGGGATCTGACTCCTCACGCCCTATCCATGTGGTCACAAGTGCGGGCCAACGCCCAACGCACCGGTCCATGTACCAGCCTCAACGGTTGTGTCGCTGCCGGACAGGTAGATGGCCCCTACAACCTCCTTCTGTGTCACATCAATGATGTGAAGTGGTTCAGTTCCCATCATCGCTGGCATCGCCGTAACAACGCGCTGATCGCCGGGAAGGAACCGGATCTGGCCAGGAAAGCCCCTGAATTGGCGAGAGTCGGGTCTCCACACGTGGCTCATTTGTCGCAAGTTGAACACGTCAAGCGTTGGATCAGAATCCCAGACAAGGGGCCGACTTGGATCGGTAACAACCGCCGTCGTGCCGTTGCCGCTGATGGCGATCTCGCCAAAGGGGTAGACAAGCTCATGTTCCAGCAGCGTCTCGCCGGTCAAGACATCACCAACCACAAACCATGAATCCTGGAGGACAGTGCGCGGTCCGATGAGCAATACTCTTCTTTTGTCGTTGTGCAGTACAGCGTAATAGGAACTGATGTATCCACCTGACCGCAGTCGGGGAACGTAGCTCCCGTACATCTCCGCGCTCTCCACATCAACGACGCGAATGCGGTTAGAATCCCCGGCCGCCACGGCCGCCACTTTGGTCCCCGATGTCGGGCCATACCAAAGGACCAGACTGTCCGGAAGACGGCGCACTACCGTTCCGTCCTTTGTGTTGAGAACCTCGGCATGGGACACAGTGCCTTGGAATGCCCTGACAACTAAGAGGTCCCCGTCCTTCAGTAAGGTCGTCCCTCCGCCCGTGCCTTCGACAGTCCAAACGATTTGGTTGCTTCCAAGGTCGATCTTGGAGAGAGCGGCCGCGGAGCCAACTCCCCATCCCAGCCGCCAAGTGTAGAGCCACCGCCCATCTGGAGAAGGCACGGCCTCAAGCGGCGGCGACGGGAATCGAATGGAATCGACCATTCCAAAACCGTCACCGTTCACGACGTACACCTGATCCACTCTGGATTGCACATCATAGGGGTCCGTCCAGTATGTGCCGGCGATATAGATGTTGAATCCGGCCGGCTTCGGCTCGGTCCCCTTGTCGGAACAGGCCAAGGCCACCGCCCCTGCCAGAAGCAGAGCACCCAGAATCCCTTTGGACCACGATCGCGGCATCGGTCCCCCCGCGGCTATTCAGTTCTGCCCATAGTCAACATCCGTCGACCAGCCTTGTCAAGCACAATTCTCAGATCCGCAGGGCGCGGACGAGCTGAATGCGGCGGCCATCGAGGGTGGCGACATCGAGGCGGACATCGGCCAGCTCAATGTGGTCGCCCTTGCGGGGGAGACGATCAAGGGTGGAGGAGATCAGGCCGGCGAGCGTGTCGCCGCGATCGGTCGGCAATTGCGCGCCGAAGCGCTCGTTGAAGTCGATAATCGCCATGCCGCCGAGCGCGAGCGCCGTGCCGTCTTCGAGAAGGCGGAAGGCCTCCGGCTCGGTATCATATTCATCCTGAATATCACCGACAATCTCTTCGAGAATATCCTCCAGCGTCAGGAGCCCCGCGGTGCCGCCGAATTCATCGAGGACGACGGCCAGATGACGGCGCTCGGCCTTGAAGCGCGCCAGCACGGTCGGAATCGGCATCGAGTCGGGGACAAAAAGAACCGGGCGCACCAGATCGCGCAGGATGACCGGCGAGCGTTCGCTGAGAATGTGGATGATGTCCTTGGTGTAGATCACGCCCTTGATGCGGTCGATTGTCTCCTCGTAGACCGGGAAGCGGGAATACCCTTCTTCGCGAATCGTCTGCAGCACGGTTTCGACGTCATCGGCGAGATTGACGGCGGCAATGTCGGGGCGTGGGGTCATCACCTGTCGCGCGGTGGTGTCGGAGAAGTCGAGCGCCTGATGGATGAGCTCGCGTTCGACGTCATCGATGGAGCCGTGCAATGAGCCCTCCAGCGCCAGCAAACGGATCTCCTGATCCGATACCGGCCGATGCTGCTCGGAGGGATGGACGCCCAGCAGCCGAGTGACCCCGCGCGACACGCTCGACAACAGCGTGACAACCGGATAGCCGAGGCGGGACAACCAGGTGATCGGACCGGAGGCAAACAGCGCCACCCGTTCGGGACGGGCCAAAGCGAGATACTTGGGGACCAACTCCCCGAATACGAGCGTGGCGAGGGCGATGATCACGACGACGATGCCGATGGCGATCTGCTCGGCCCAGCGCTGCGCCGGTTCCCACGGCCACAGGGCGATGCGTGGCGCCAGGGCATCGACCACGGTGGCCCCAGAGACCACCGATGCGAGTGTCCCCACCACCGTCACGCCCACCTGCACCGTGGCGAGGAATCGGTCGGGCGCATCCTTGAGTCTTTTCAGGGCCCGTGCCGCGGCACCGCCGCGTGCGGCGAGTTCGCTTACTCGGGAGCGCCGCACCGCGATCAGTGCGGCCTCGGCGCCGGCGAAAAACCCATTGAGCAGGATCAGCGCCGCAATGAGAGCAACTTCCACGGCTATGGAGCCGGTCATGGCCCGGTCCCCGGAGCGGCAGAGAAAACCGCCGTCCCCACCGGCGTTTGCGGGCCGGTGACATGACAGCGGGAAGGACTATCGGGGTCGTCAGGTGACATCACCGCAAGTTCGCCGCCTGTGGCGGTGAGCCCCGGCGGGTCACCTCAGACGGGACGCATCAAGAATACGCCAACTGCTCCAGGCGCGCAATCCGTTCCTCCAGCGGCGGATGTGTGGAGAACAGATGGGCGAAGGAGCGGCCCGACAGCGGGTTGACAATGAACATGTGCGCCGTGGCGGGGTTGGCCTGCAACGGGCGGCGCTCGACACCCTTCTGCAACTTGCGCAGGGCATTGGCCAGAGAGAGCGGTTTGCCGCAGATGCCGGCGCCGGTCTGATCGGCGGCATACTCGCGGGAGCGCGAAATCGCCATCTGCACCAGCATCGCCGCCAAGGGGGCGACAATCGCCATGACCAGAAGGCCGATGATGCCGCCGCCGGAGTCGCGGTCGTCGCGGCTGCCGCCGCCGCCGAACATCGCACCCCACTGGGCCATGTAAGCGAGCATCGAGATCGCCCCGGCGATCGTGGCAGCGATCGTCTGTGTCAAGATGTCGCGGTTCTTCACATGCGCCAACTCGTGCGACAGCACGCCTTCGAGCTCATCCTCGGATAGCGTGTCCAGGATTCCCTGCGTGAAGGCGACCGCCGCATGCGAGGGATCGCGTCCGGTGGCAAAGGCATTCGGCGACGATGTCGGGATGATATACACCCGGGGCATCGGCAATCCCGCCCGTTGGGCGTTGTAGCGCACCAACTGCACCAGACGCGGCGCATCGGCCTCGGTTACTTCCTGGGCGCGGTACATCGACAGCACGATCTTGTCGGAAAACCAATACGAGAAGAAGTTCATCGCCATCGCAAAGACAAAGGCGATGATCATCCCCTGCTGCCCGCCGACCAGTTGGCCGATGATCAACAGGATCACGGTCAGCACGGTCAACAGCAGCAGTGTTTTCACATGGTTCACGTCGTTCAACCTCCTCTGAGGCGCCGCCTCATGCGGCCCTCGATCTGTTCAACTTCCTTCCGGCTCCTGCACCCCGTTTGTCCACGTACCGACTGATGACCCGCCGATGCCGGGAATCCTCGTGGGCGCAGTCCGGTCGCTTGCTAATACGTACCAATCAGCGCACGGTTGAACGAAACCGGATGCGGTGGCAAGATCAAGGGATTTCCGCCCGCTGCCGATCCGTCGGATTGCGTTGTTGTCAAATGGGATACGGACATCGCAACTCCACGGCGCCGGGTGCCCGCGCCCGGCGCATGCGAGAATGGATGAACGGTCGCGTGTGGGCACGCGACCGCACGTCTGACGTCGCCTTCCGGGGCGCCGATCCGGCGGCAGAGTTTTGCGCGCCGTGTGAGATGAAGGGGCGGGGTCTCCCCGCCCTTGTCCCATCGAGGGCGCGGAAACCGCGCCCCAACGGATGATTCCCGCTGCGATCACAGGGACGTGTTGAAATGGCCGGGCGAAGACAAGCTTCGCCCCTACCAACCCGTTGCGAATCAACCGTAGGGCGTATGGCCATACGCCCCTACCCTTGGGTCACTACGATTCCCTCTCAGTTTCGCAGAATCTCCAAGGGCGCGAAGCGAACCATCAATGTCTTGGTGAATCCGGCGCGGAACGCGATCTCGCAGGTCGTGCCGTCGCCCATGCCGTGAATCGCAAGGACCTCCCCCTCACCGAACTTGGGGTGACGGATGATCGTCCCGGCCTGCAATGATTGGGCGATCCCGGCGCGGTTGGGCTGGGGCTCGGCATCACGGCGTGCGACGGCGCGGGCACGGCGTTGCGGGTCCTGGAAACCGGTGCGCCAAGTGCGCCCGGGCGCATCGTATCCGAGTCCCCCCGCGTCCAGCTCGGTCTCGGGGATGAAGTTCTCCACGTCGAGGTATTCTCGCGGTATCTCTTCGATGAAGCGGGATTTGAGCGAAGCGACCGGGCCGAGGCGACGGCGCGTGCGCGCGTAACTCAGATAGAGTTGCTCCTTGGCCCGCGTGGCGCCGACATAGAACAAGCGCCGTTCCTCCTCCAGAGTCTCCGGCTTCTCCATCGAGCGCAGGAGCGGAAAGAGACCCTCCTCCAAGCCGGTGATGAACACCGCCGGGAATTCCAGTCCCTTGGCGGCATGCAGCGTCATCAGCGTCACTGCTTCGGCGCGTGTCTCGTAGTTGTCGACGTCGGTCACGAGCGCGGCCTGTTCGAGGAAACCCGATAAGGACGGAGCTTCGGCTGTGGCCTCATACTCGGCGATGGCGGCGACGAGTTCCTCGACGTTTTCCTCGCGTCCCTCGGCGATCAGGGGATCATCGTCGCGCCATGCGGTCTTGAAATCGACGGTGTCGAGCAGGTGGCGGCACCAGTCGGCGATCCCCAAACGGGTGCGGGCCTCGTGCAAGTCACTCAGAAGTCGGGAAAACGACGCGACGGCTCCGGCGGCACGGGCGCCGACAGTGGCGGTCACCGCGGTCTTGTCGGCGAGGAAGTCGAGCCAGGGGCGTCCGTCAATTTTCCGTGCGGCGGCGAGCTTCTCCTGCGAGGTCTCGCCGATGCCGCGCGACGGCCGGTTGATGATGCGCAGGAGGGCGACACTGTCGTTGCCATTGACCATCAGTTGCGCATAGGCGAGGACATCCTTGATCTCGGCGCGCTGATAGAACTTGACGCCGCCGACCAGTACATACGGCAGACTGCTGCGCCGGCAGGCCTCTTCGAAGACGCGCGACTGGGCGTTGGTGCGATAGAGCACGACACAGTCGCTCGGTGCCAATCCATCGCGCCGACACAACAAGCGAATGCGGCCGATCACCAAATCCGCCTCGGACCAGTCATCGGGTGTCAGGATCAATGTGATCTTCCGTCCCGGACGCTTGTCGGTCCACAGCTTTTTGGGGTGGCGATTGAGATTGGCAGCGACCACGGCGTGCGCCGCTTCGAGGATGTTGGGACGGGAGCGGTAGTTTTGCTCCAGACGCACGGTGATGACATCGGGGTAATGCCGGGCGAAACCGAGGATGTTCTCGATCGTGGCCCCGCGCCAGGCATAGATCGATTGGTCGTCGTCACCGACCACGCAGATGTTGCGTTCCGGCTCGGCTAGGATTGAGACCAGTTGCCCCTGCGCAATGTTGGTGTCCTGATATTCGTCGACAAGGACATGGTGGAAACGCCCCTGCCAGCGGCGGCGGACGTCTTCTCTCTCCTTCAGGAGATTCACCGTCCGCACGATCAGGTCATCGAAGTCCACGGCGCCGGCATCGGCCAGTTGACGCTGGTAGGCGGCATAGATCTCGGCGATCCGCCGGTCAAAGTCATCGCGCGCCAGTCGGGCGACGGCCGTCGCATCCTGCAGCTTGTCCTTGGCTGCCGAGATGAGTGACTTGACCATCCCCGGCACGAAGGTACGGATGGGGAGATTCAGCTCCTCGATCGTGCGCTTGAGCAGTCGCGTCTTATCGTCGTCATCATAGATCGTGAAACCGCGCGGGAGCCCGGCGGCCTGGTACTCCTGGCGCAGGAATCGCGCCGCGAACGAATGGAAGGTTGACACCCAGACCGCCTGCGCGGTGTCGCCAACAAGCTCGCGAACACGTCCCTTCATCTCCCCGGCGGCCTTGTTGGTGAAGGTCACGGCGAGAATCGACCAGGGCGGCACGCCCAGCCGCAAGAGGTGGGCGATCCGGTAGGTGATGACGCGCGTCTTCCCCGATCCGGCCCCGGCCAGGATCAACAATGGCCCGGAGCCGTGGGTGACCGCCTCGCGCTGCGGCGGATTCAACTCGGCCAGGAGAGGGTCGGTTTCCGGATGGGAGGGACGGGATGAAGTCAATGGTCGGACTCGGTGGCTTGCGGCGATGTCATCTCATGCGTCAGCCATGCGGGGAATGATACGGTAGAATGGGACTGCGGATCAATAATGGCCTCCGTCGGAGGCTCCCGAGGCAGTGATACCTCGGGTGTCAGGAGCACAGGGCTCCCGACCTACGAGACTCACCGTGACAACACAGCGTAGGCGAGGGTGCGGAAATAATCCTCATACGCCCCTGTGGCGCGGGAAAGGGGAAACTCGGTCTCGGCACGGTGACGGGCGGTCGCGCCGATACGCGCCGATTGTTCCGGCGACAGCAAGAACACCATGATGTACATGGCCAGTTGATCGAGGTCGGCCAGATCGCAGAGATATCCGGACTCGCCGTGCGTGATCAACTCACGGTTGCCGCCGGCGTCGACGGCGACAATCGGCAGCCCGGTGGCCATGTACAGAAGCAGGGGTCGCGACGCGCTTTCCAGATGGGAGGTCGACACGCCGACATCGGCGGCCTGCAACCAGAGCGGCAGCGATTCCGGGGAGTCGATCAGTTGGAGGCGTTCGGACAGATGCCGGGTTTGGATCTCGCGTTTGGTGGCGGTGATGTGCTCGCGCGACATGGTGCCGATCAGGACGAAGCGCGCATCAGGTTGGTGACGGATCAACTGCGCGGCGACATGAACGAACCGCACACAGTCCTGGTGTTGCCCCGATGATATCGCCATAACGACGAGCGGCTGCTGACGCGACAACCCGAGCGCGTGCTTGGCTTCGATGACACTCTCAACCGTGCGATGGGGAAACCGGGAGTAATCCACGCCGGGCGGAATGATGTCGATCCGGGCGCGGTCGACCCGCTCCTGTCGCATCAATCGGCGCGCGGCGGCGTACGAATCGACGACGAAGCGCGTGGCGTGGCGGCCGGCCATCCGAAGTGCCGTCAGAGACGCCGGCGTCAAATCCTCTCCCAGATTGTCGATGAGGGACAGGCGCAACGGGATGTCCAGGGCGTGGGCGGCCGGAAGTCCCAGGAGTCGCGCCGATGCTCCCACGGTACAAAGGTAATCCGGCTGCAACCGTCGGAGCAAACGGCGGACGGCGAGTCGCTGGATCACCGCCGGGGTCCATGCACCGTGCCTCAATCCCAGGGTGTGAACCGGCAGCGCCGGAACCGCAGTTGCCGTCAGAGGAGGCGAGTCATGGACGACGGCGAGCTCGGTTGCGAACAACTCGGGATCGAGCCGCCACGGAAGACGATCCGAGAGGAGCCCCGCCGGGGCCTCGGGAACGGGGAATGAATCGACCAGAAGCAGGAGGTGATAGCGATCGGGCATGGCATTCGTCTCCGGGAGTCGACCGGTCCGTGCTCTCGGTTGACCCCACTGGGATTGTTATCGGCGTGCCGATCAGCGGGCTCTAACGGGGATCGCGAGAGACCGGTTGTATGGGAAGAGCTGCGTTGTCATGCTGAGCGAATCCCGCCCGCTGCGGCGGGCGGGATGAAACGAAGCATCTGCGGTTGCTCTTCCGTGTGAGAACAGCACGTTCTTCGCCTTGCGTCCCGCTCCCCGAGCGGGACGCTCGCCCAGAATGACAATCCGGGGGTATCTCACTGGAAACGGCCAATCGTCACCGGGAAAGGGGCTTGATCCCTGCAGGCGACCCGGGTATTTTGGCACTGGAGAGATGTCCGAGCGGTTTAAGGAGCACGCCTGGAGAGCGTGTAGGCGCTTATACCGCCTCCCGGGTTCGAATCCCGGTCTCTCCGCTGATCAGGATGGAGGACAGGGTCGGGTTTCCCTCGGCGGGCTCGGGATGAACGAATCCCGGTCTCTCCGTTTATCCCGAGTGAATCTCCGCCTCCGGCGGAGATGAGTCGAGGGATGGAGGACAGGGTCGGGTTTCCCTCGGCGGGCTCGGGATGAACGAATCCCGGTCTCTCTGCTGAAGTCGAACGGCGCAACCCAGAGGTCTGTTCGTGACACATTGGAGGGTGATGGCGATGTTACAGGATTGCCGGCTGGCCGTGCTGTGGATCGTGATCCTGGCTGTCGCGCTGAGCGGTGGATGTGCCTTTGCTCCGCCTACACCGACGCCGGATGCCGTTGCCCCCACGCCGACAGCCGCTCCGGCCGTCGCGGCGGCTCCGGCACCGCGTTTAACGGCACCCTCGCCGACCGTAGAGGCCGCCGTCGTTTCGGACACCGTCGGGCGCCTGGAAGTCGTCACACTGTCGGCCACGTCACTGACAGGCAATCTTCTCGGCGACCCGATCGAACGGTCCCTGGCAATCTATCTGCCCCCGAGCTACGGGCATTCCCAGATGCGGTACCCGGTCGTCTATTTCCTGACCGGCTTCGGCGATCAGGTGACCGATTTCATCTCCGGAGCCCACGGCTTCGCCATGCCGTTGTCATTGGACAGCCTGATCAAGCGGCAGCGCATCCGCGAGATGATCTTCGTCGTCGTCAGCGGGCGGAATTCTCTGGGCGGGAGTTTCTATGTCAACTCGCCGGTGACCGGTCGTTGGGAGGATTTCGTCGTCAAGGACATCGTGCCGTATGTCGATAGGCACTACCGCACACTGACTCATGCCCGCTCGCGGGGAATCTGCGGTCATTCCATGGGTGGATCGGGTGCGTTGAATCTGGCGATGCGGCATCCGGATCTGTTTGGTGCGGTCTACAGTCTCAGTCCGGGGCTGTTTGCGGAGGATGGTCTGACGCAGTCGCAGATGTTCGGATCGCCGGGGGCGATCGACTCGTTTCTGACCTTTCAGTCTGCGTTGGCGTCGGTTCCGGACGCGGAGGTGCCCCGCGCCTTCGGCGAGGCGATGCGTGAGGCGTCGGCGCGCCGTGACTGGACGTTCATCTTCACCTGTGCCTATGGTGCCGCGTTCGCCCCGGCGCCGAAGAACCGGCTCCCCCATCTGGCGTATCCGTACCGTCGGGTGGACGGACAGGCGGTCCGCATTCCCGAGATCTGGGCGAAATGGGAGCAGGGCTTCGGCGGGCTTCCGGGCCGGATTGAGAAGCACCGCGGGGACTGGCGGCGTATGAAGGCGATTGTCATCGATTACGGCACACAGGACGAATATCCCTGGATTCCCAAAGGATGTGAGTATTTCTCACGTCTGCTGGATGCGGCCGGGATTGCGCATCAGTCCGTGACCTTCGCGGGCGGGCATGAGGATCACCTGGGAGAACGCATGCAGGAGTATATGCTGCCGTTTTTGTCCGACGTACTGGAACCGGGCGATCGCGGCGTGGTCCTCGACAGCGGGGACAACTGACAAGGCACCATCAACCGGAGGGAGTGACACTATTTCCGCAAAGATCTTTGTCGGCAACCTCGATTTCCAGACGTCCGCGGACGATCTGATGAACCTCCTGTCGGAAGCCGGGCAGGTTGTGGATGTCTACCTTCCCAGTGATCATCGCACCGGACGGCCGCGGGGGTTCGCGTTCGTCGAGTTCGCCAGCGATGAGGAAGCGGCGAAGGCGATTGAGTTGTTCAACGGCCGGGAAGTGAACGGTCGCAAGCTGAACGTCAATGCCGCCGAGGATCGTCCGGCACGTCCGTCCGGTTCGCGCTCGTTCTCTCACAATCCCCCTCCTGGACCGGGGGGTGGGTTCGGCGGCGGCCGACCGTTCAAGAGCAAGGGCAGCCGCAAGGGCCTGCGGGGGCGTAAGCGGAGTCTTTAGACCTCTCGCCGGGCGCTTTCCGGGCGCCATCTGTGCACAAACAACGAAGTCCCTGGCGGAGGAATCGGGCGCACTGATTCCACTTGACTTCCGCTCGGTTTTGTCGATACTGAAAGTGAGAAAGCGAAACAGTAGACTTTTTGACGGCCACCCCCACGCTATACTCTCAAGGACAACCTGAAAAAAGCTCGACTCGTTTCACCGGCCATAGGGGCCAAAGGACGTGGGACACCTTCATTGTCCCGGTAAGAAAAGGAAGTGCAACATGCCGGAAGGGACCGTCAAGTGGTTCAACGACAGCAAGGGCTACGGATTTATCTCGCAGGAAGGCGGCAAAGACGTCTTCGTGCACCATCAGGCCATTCAGGCCGAGGGGTTCCGCAGCCTGGCAGAGGGCGATCGCGTGCAGTTTGAGGTCGTCCAAGGGCCAAAGGGACCACAGGCCGCCAACGTGCGCAAAATCTGATCATTGATCACGGCAAGGAGGGTCTGGACACAGGGAGTGCTCCAGACTCGGAGGCGGGGAAACCGACCCCCGTGCCGGCGACGGCGCGGGGGTTTTTCTTGGCGTGTGATGCTCCGTCAGGGCGTGACCGTCGCTCCTCACCGGGACAAGATCGGAGGCAGCGGCGACGTGAGGTGAGCGTACGGGATCTTCCTGAGATTCCTCCCCCCGTCCGGGGCAAACACACCACCCCGTGACGCGGGGAGCGTCACGGGGTGGGAGAGGCAGTAATCCCGCTGGGGGCGGGATCTCGAACTACCACATCATCGTGGTCTTCTTGGTGGTGCGACGCTTCGCGGTCTTGCGACGCGCGACCTTGCGTCCGCCGGCGACACGCGTGGTCTTCGTCCGTGAGGTGGCCTTGCGCGCCGTACGGCGCGTGGTGGTCCGCCCCGCAGCCTTCTTGACCTTCTTGGTCGCTTTCTTCTTGGCAGGCTTCTTGGCCTTCTTTTTGGCGACCGGCATGATCAACACCTCTTCGCCTTCTTGGTGGTCTTCTTCTTGGCGGCTTTCTTCTTCGCCGTCTTCTTCTTTGCGACCGGCATGACGATTACCTCTTCGCCTTCTTGGTGGCTTTCTTCTTCGTGGTCTTCTTGGCTTTCTTCTTTGCGGTTTTCTTCTTGGCGACTGGCATGGCATTCACCTCCTTGGCTGCCTGTGTGTTCTTTCGGTTCCCGGTTGGAAAACTTAAAACCACTACTGGACTTTTCTCCGTCAATCGTGCTGCGCTCAGGCGGCAATTGTCTTGATGGACAGCGCGCGCGCCGTGAACGTCACCACATGAGCACGCGACCAGTGCTGTTCCCGCAACAGGGCGGCCGCCTCCGTGGCGCGTTCCTCCCCGACGCCGCCGATGAGAATGCCGTCGCTGCCCCCGATCACGCAGATGCCCCGTTCTTCGGTCACCTGCACCGTCAAACCCATCCGTTCCAGCGCGGCTGTGAGGACGCGAAGCGCATCGCGACGGGACGGGGGGGTGTCTTTCTCCAAATCCCCGCCCGCCAGGATGGCGGCACGGTAAATCGGGTCGGCGGGAGTGCTTTGGCTCATTCTGGGGCCGAGACGGATCCAGACCTTCGTGAATCCCCGTTGGCACGCGAAAGTGCCCGTCAATCTCCTTGCCGGATGGCAACTTAACCCGGCGCTGCTATTTCAATACCGGGATCGGCACATCCGGGCAAGATTTTTCCCGGTTTTTGATAGTGGGAGTGAAGTTTTTGTAACGGTTTTGTTACATGTCGTGTCCAAGCGGCCCAAGTAGCAGTGATATAATAGGACATATGGAAAGTAACATGATTGCAACCTAAGCTCTCTCCTTGGTGCGGTTCTTGTCATGCCCCGCTGTGTCCGGCGTGTCGCGGGTGGCTCCCGGAGCGGCGGGCTGAACCTGTCGTGACAGACGCCACCATTGCGCCCGGTGGATGCCGCAATGGCGGGCGGCGCGGGCGGCATGGCGACCGACGGTCTTGGTGACGGCTTGGACGAAGGCGGCGGCGAGGGCGCCATCGGCCATCTGGCGGGCGCGGCCGAATTGGCGCCAATCGCCCGACTGCCCCGCCTCCTGCGCCAACCGGGCGGCGCGCAGTGCTTGGTCCCCCCATGCGGTACCCTCGAAGGTCGGTGCCACGACATGGGCGGCGATCTCCCGCGGCAGATCGGCCGCGCCGATGAGCGGTCCCGAGGCGAGGAAGACGGCCCGTTCGATCACCTGCTCCAACTGGCGCACATTGCCGGGGAACGGCGAGGCCGCCAACAGGCGTGCCGCTTCGGCATCGATGCCGTCGATTCGCTTGCCGGTGGCGGTGCCGGCCGCAGCCGCGAAGCGACGGGCCAGCTCCACGATGTCGCCGCCGCGTTCGCGCAATGGGGGGAGAGTGACGCGGGCGGCCGTGATTTCATAGTAGAGATCGGAGCGCAACTGCCCCCGGGCCACGGCGCTTTCCAGGTCTTCCGTCGACGCGATCATGATGCGCACATCCGCCTGCCGCGCCGTGCGGTCGCCGACACGTTCATAGGTTTGCTCGCGTAGGAACCGCAGCAATCGTACCTGCAGCAACAGGTACAGAGACCGCAGATCGTCGATGAAGAGGGTTCCGCCATGGGCCACCTCCAGATCCCCGGGTTGCTCGATGAGGCGGGCATCGGCTCCCGTCGTCGTGGCACCGAACAGGCCGCGGGCCACGACCTCTTCGGGAAGATCGCCGCCGCGAAAAACGACGAACGGTGACGCGGCACGCCGCGAGCGAAGATGTATGGCGCGGGCCAGCGTCTCCCGCCCGGTTCCCATCTCACCCTCGAGGACCACGGGGGAGTCGGCGAGGGAATAGCGGTTCGCCAGTGCGATGGCACGGCGCAGCGCGGGGCATTCGCCCCACAGATGCTCAAAACCCTCGGGTTTGGGACCTGATCCCAACGTTGGGCGTACGCCGACACCGACGCGCGCCGCCAGGGCACCGGCCATGTGACGACCGATGCGCTCCAGGACTTCGGCATTGTCCTCCGTGAAGGCTTCTTCGGCGGCAGACCGGCCGATGACGATCGCACCATAGCTTTCGCCCTCCCGGGCGATGGCCACACCGAGCCACTGGGCGACGCGATGGGGATCGCGCAGGCCGCTTTTCACCGGGCGCCCTTCGATCGTGGTACGTCGTCCCTCGCGAGCCGCCGCGGCCACCAACTCGGCGAGTTCCCGATCGGCGGCCGGCGGCCAGAATCGTCCGCGACGGCGCTCGCTGGCCGCGGCGCGCGGTTGACCGCCGATGTCGGCGAGAACGATCATCGCGCCGGTGGCCGCCAGGGAGTGTTCGATCACGCGCAGGGTCGCCCGCAACAACGAATCGAGATCGCCCTGGGCCAGTTGCTCATCATATTCCACCAGCGCCTCGAGCACGGTGCGATCGCTCTTCAGACGCTCGATGGCTTCCACTTGGCGGTCCCAGACATCGCCGCCCCTCGCCCAGCGCCCCTCCAGCCGACGCACGAGATGGTCCCAGCGTTCCCGCAGACGCGCCGCCGCCTCCCGCGCCGTCGGTGAGCCGCCGCGCAACGACAGCACACGGCCCAATTCCGCCGTGAAGCGCGACTGATCGCGTTTCTGGGCATTCTGCTCCGCGTGCCAGTCGAAGTCCGGTGTCGTGGTCGTCCGCTGGTCCATATGATGACTCCGCTGTTGTGAGTGTGAATCACAGAGGCGACGCTGTCAAGACGATTGGCGTCACGGCGCGAGACCCGGTCGCGATTCCCGGTCTTCATTGACATGTACCGGCACGTCGTGGTAAGATGTCCATCCGTCAACGCAGTCCTGGTGGACGTGGTGCCGCCATGAACCTCCCCAACAAACTCACGCTCGCGCGGATCGCCCTGTCGCCGGTGTTCATGGCGTTGATTCTGATCGACGACACCCGCGCCAAGCTCGCCTCGCTGATCGTGTTCGTCGTGGCGGCGCTCACCGATCTCGGCGACGGGTATTTCGCCCGCCGCCGGGGGCTGACGACCGGCTTCGGCAAGTTCATGGATCCACTCGCCGACAAGATCCTGGCCTCGACCGCCATGATCTCACTGGTGGCACTTGGGTATCTGCGCGGCTGGATGGTCACCGTGATCGTCGGCCGCGAGTTCTTCATCACCGGCTTTCGTTCGCTGGCTGCCTACCGCGGTATGCTGATTGTCCCCACGCCGGGGGCGCGTCTGAAAACCGTCTTGCAGATGCTCACGATCAGTGTGATCCTGCTGTTTGTCTACCTCAAGGCGATGCTGGTCCCCCTGGGGTACAATTGGAGGATTTTCGAGAGCCACACGACGATCACGGTGTTCGATTGGATGATGGGTCTGACGATGTTCGTGACGGTCGCCACCGGCGTCGACTACATCAGAAAGCACGCGGCGCTGTTCAAAAACGTGATGCGGTGATGATCGCTTGATTCTCTGAGCAAACCATGTCCATCGGCACACAGACCGGCTGGCGCAAAGGCGCCGACACCACGATGCCTCCCAGGGAGCGCTGGCGAGAGCGTCCGCTTATCGCGCTCTTGGCCTCCGGCTTTGGTTTCGGCTTGATTCGTCCCTACTCTGGGACGTGGGGAACGATTCCCGCTACGTTTCTGGCGTGGTGGCTTCTTCAGACCGGCAACGATATTGTCTACACCGCCAGCACCGTCGCGGTGATCATGCTGTCGATCTGGGCCTCGGGTGCGGCGGAGGACATCTTTGGTCACGACTCGGGGCGCATCGTCATCGACGAGTGGGCGGGCGTCTTCGTCTGCTTTCTGGGTCTGCCGTCGCGCTGGCACACGATTGTCCCGGTCTTTGTGCTGTTCCGCATCTTCGATGTCTGGAAACCGTTTCCGACCCGCCGTCTCGAGAATCTCCCCGGCGGCTGGGGCGTCACCGCCGATGATCTGATGGCGGCGGTGTACACGAATGTTGCCGTGCGGATTCTGATATTGATATGGCCGGCGTGGTTTGGTCTGTAGGGGCACGGCGTGCCGTGCCCGTCGATGGATTCCCACCCTTCGGGTGGGGCACTGCGATGGGAGGAATGCTGTGACGAACAGAAGACGCACAAGCCTACTCGGGTTTTTGCTGGGCGTAGCCTTCTTGGGCTCATGCGGTCCAAGCGTCAAGTTCTTCCCCATGAATGACCCACCCGACATGCAGCTTGCCGATCGCATAGAAGTACTGTCTGAACGTCCCGAGAAGCCCTTTGTTGAAGTAGGGATCATAAAGGTCCGAGCCCGCTCTAAGATCGCCTCTTCCCCCGAGAAAATGATGTCGTTGCTTAAGCAGAAGGCGCGGGAAGCTGGAGCCGACGCCATCATCGTTCAGGGTCTGACAACTGAGACTGTTGTTTCCGGTGGCGTCTACGAGGGAAAAGGGAGCATCAGTACTTCTAACAAAGACGTCATCCAAGCTTTGGCAATCGCGTGGAAATGACTGCCGTCTTCTGCGCACCTGATACCCCATGACCATCGACCTCATCACCATCGGTTCTGAGCTGCTGTCCGGGGTGACGCTGAACACCAATGCGGCGTTCATCGGCGATCAACTGGCGCGCGCCGGTCTGCGTCTGGCGCGGCAGATCTCCATCCCCGACGATCTCGAGACGATTGTCGCGACAGTGCGCGAGTCGCTGGCCCATGCCGAGTGGGTGATTGTCTCCGGCGGTCTCGGACCGACCCATGACGATGTCACCAAGAACGCGATTTCCCGGGTCTTCGACAGGCCGTTGGTTCTCCGCGATGAAATTCTGGTGGAATTGAGGGAGCGTCTGGCGCGGGTCGGTCGTCCATTGACACCGCTCATTGAAGCACAGGCACTCCTGCCGCGCGACGTCGAGACACTCCCCAATCCGGTCGGCACCGCGGTGGGAATTCTCCTAACCACCGGCACGTCAACGTTGGTCGCGGTACCCGGCGTGCCGCGCGAGATGCGTCCGATGGTCGCCGATTACATTGTTCCACGCATCGCCGCGCAGGCCAAATCGACAGCCGCCTCGTTTGTCTGGTCCACCACCGGGTGGCCAGAATCGCGGCTCTATGAGACCCTTGAAGCGGCGATCAAGAAGCACGCCGATCTGGAGGTCGCCTTTCTCCCGTCGGAGCTCGGCGTCCGCTTGCGGGTCACGGCGGTCGGCTTGGATGCGTCGCTGAGATTGGCGAGTTTCGCCGACGAGATCCGGCCGCTGATTGGGCCGGCGATCTATGCGGAGGAGGATATCGGTCTGGAGGACGTGCTGGCCAGGTTACTGCGGGAGCGGGGACTCACTTTGGCGCTGGCCGAGTCATGCACCGGCGGGTTGGCGGCCAAGCGGATGACCGATATTCCCGGATCGTCGGCCTATATGCTCGCCGCGTTTGTCACCTATGCCAACCGCGCGAAGATTGATCTGCTTGGTGTCGACGCGGGGTTGATCGACGCGCACGGCGCGGTGTCTGAGCCGGTGGCTCGGGCCATGGCCGAAGGCGCGCGTGCCCGCACCGGTGCCGCTTGCGCCCTCAGTATCACCGGCATTGCCGGTCCGGATGGTGGAACAGCGGAGAAGCCGGTCGGCCTCGTGTGGATCGCCCTGTCGATGCGTGGCGCGACCACTACGGCGGAGGAGTTCCGTTTCCTCGGCAATCGTGAAATGATCCGGGCCCGTGCCGCGCAGGCGGCGTTGAACATGTTGCGGTTGCGCCTGATTGTGTAGGGGCGACCCGTTGGGTCGCCCTTGGGCACGGCACGCCGTGCCCCTACGGATGACATATGCGTTCTTTCATCGCCATCAATCTCCCGGATGATGTCAAGGCCGAGATCGATGCCATCATTGATCGTTTGCGACCTGCCGGGCCACCGGCCCGTTGGGTACCGGCGACCAATCTGCATCTGACCCTGAAATTCCTCGATGAAATCCGCGAAGATCAGGTGCAACCGATCACCGATGCCATCGCGCGTGCCACGGCCGGGGCGAGGCCATTCGAGATTCGGCTCGGTGGTTTCGGTGTCTTCCCCAACGAACGCAAGGCACGTGTCTTTTGGATCGCGATCGAGTCGGGCTTCGATATTCTCAAGCCGCTGGCCACGGCGATGGACGATCAACTGGCGCCGTTGGGATTCGCCCGCGAGGCGCGTCCGTTCTCCGCCCATATCACTCTGGCACGCCTGCGTGAACCCGGCCCGGCCGATCGCCTGGTCAAGGCCGCCTCTCACATGAGCTATCGTTCCGACCCCATCCCCGTCCGTGAGATCGATCTTATGCGCTCGATTCTCTCCCCCAAAGGCGCTGCATATTCGGTCCTTTCAAGCGTTGCGCTGCAAGAACCGGCAGACATGGGGCTTTAGCCCCTTGCCATTAAGCCCGGCTGCCATTTGGGGAAATCTGAACAAATGTTCAGATTCCGCTTGCCAGCGGCTTTTTCCGCTGGTATACTGACCGGGCGACAGCGATTTGATTGTCGGTTGGAAACAGAGCGAATCCGAACCCATAGAGACCGGCCCGTCGCAGGCGACGGCTGGGGCAAAGGACGAAGCCATGGCAAAGACACCGGTGCAGCCGCCGCCGTCCGACAACGGTAAGAAGCGCGCCCTCGAGTCGGCGGTGATGCAGATTGAACGGCAGTTCGGCAAGGGATCGATCATGCGTCTCGGCGGCGAGACTGCCGACCCCACGGTCGAGACGATTTCCACCGGCTCGATCTCACTGGACCACGCTCTCGGCGTCGGCGGCGTGCCGCGCGGACGGGTGATCGAGATCTATGGTCCGGAGTCATCGGGCAAGACGACGCTGGCGCTGCAGATTATCGCGGCGGCGCAACTGTCGAGTGGGAATGCGGCGTTCATCGATGCCGAGCACGCGCTCGATGTCACCTATGCCCGCAAGCTCGGGGTCGACCTCGACAATCTGCTCATCTCCCAACCCGACACCGGCGAGCAGGCGTTGGAGATCACCGAGACATTGGTCCGTTCCGGCGCCATCGATGTGATCGTGATCGACTCCGTGGCGGCACTTGTGCCGCGCGCCGAGATTGAAGGCGAGATGGGCGACCCCCAGATGGGGTTGCAGGCACGGTTGATGTCGCAGGCGCTGCGCAAGCTCACCGCCACCATCGCCAAGTCCAAGACTTCGGTCGTCTTCATCAATCAAATCCGCATGAAGATCGGCGTGATGTTTGGCAATCCCGAGACCACGACCGGCGGCAACGCGCTGAAGTTCTACGCCACGGTGCGCATGGACATCCGCAAGATCGCCTCGATCAAGGATGGCGATCTGGTCAGGGGCGCCCGCACGCGTGTGCGCGTCGTGAAAAACAAAGTCGCCCCGCCGTTCCGCGAGGCGGAGTTCGACATCATCTACGGCGAAGGGATCTCAAAGTGCGGCGACCTGCTCGATCTGGCGGCGAAGGAGAATATTCTGGAGAAGTCCGGCTCGTGGTATTCGTATGGCGATCAGCGGATCGGCCAGGGACGCGAGCAAGCGATCACCTTTCTCTCCGGCAATCCTGAGCTCTTCACCGAAATCGACCGCAAGGTGCGCACACAGTTGGGAATGATCAAGGCGGCGCCGGTGGTGGAGGTGGAAGGCGTAAAGGGGAAATAGCACGTTTCGCATGTGTGCCACGGGTCTTTAGACCCGTGTCGGAGAAGATCGGAGTGAGAATCACGGATCGGAAAGACCCGTGGCGCCAGCATCTCTATGGCAAAGGGGCAGAGTGAGTTGGAGGGTGGATGATGAAGAACACGATGGCCTTGCTACTTATACTGACGGCTCTGCTGGGATGCGCCGGGATGGGAGCTCAGATGGAGCGGTTTCGGGCCAGGAACCGGATACGCCTCCAGTCGCTCAAAGTGGGAATGTCGCAAGACTCGGCTCTGGCAGCAATGGGAAGTGAGGTTGTTGAGATCAGCAACAAGTGGGAGGTCGGGCCCCTCAACCCCCGGAGACAGACACAGGTGCTGAGCAATCCGTACAAGACCGAAATATATGCTGGCGCGCGGGATACGCTCGACGTCTTCTACTACTACGCTGAGCTCAAGCGGCAAGACGGTGCCATTTCGGATGATGAACTCGTTCCGCTTGTCTTCAAGGAGGGCCGGCTGCTGGGATGGGGCCACAGCTTCTTGCAGGAGTCGATCACTCGATATGAGATCCGTTTTCGTTGACAGCGTTTCGAGTGCGGCTGGTCGGAGCGCGATGAACGAACACACCGTGTCAGTCGTCGCCTCGGATGCAACTGCAAAGGCACGGTCCACCATGTAGGCGCACGGGTCTGAAGACCCGTGGCACGAGACGGGAGACGTGGCAGGGGGTGTACATTCACGCACCGGATGATTACCAAGTAACGACGACCGGCTACCTGACGCGCGCCGAGAAGCTCCGAGAGACGGACACCTTGCAGAACCTATTCTACGCTGCGTTCGAGGTGCGTTGTGCTTTGGAACGAACGCTTGTAGATTTTCTGGTGCTCGTTCTGAATCCCAAGAAGCCCGACCTCTACCTTAGGAGAAGCGACTATCAGCCGAAGGTCGTTCTTCGGATGATCCGCCGCGTCGACCCTGACTTTGAGAAACGGCTGCGTTTCACGAGGCTCCTGCTTCAGGCCAACGGTCTGACACGCTCGAATGTTCCCTTTGATTTCGAGTGGGTCTGCAGTTCTTGGGATCGCATCAACACCTATCTACATCACCAGAAAGACCCAGATTCGACCGTGAGCAATCCCGAATGGGTAGGGCAATTCGAGACCTGCGTAGATACAGTCCGAACGAAACTGCTGGCCATGTGGAAGTCGAACCGCGGCTACTTGAAGGAGCCGAACTCGAAAGGTGATCAGGTCTACGAACTTTTCCTAACGGGCGAGTACACGGATCAACAGATCATCAACATGCTGCGCCTTTCGGACATCCCTGGTGCCACGGGTCTTTAGACCCGTGTCCGGACCTCGCAATGGACACGCAACCAGCACACAGGAAGACGATCCGGCACTACAATGTCCCCGGTCACGCGCACTTCCTGACATTCTCCTGTTATCAGCGGCGCCCGCTGCTTGTCGACGACGTGATCCGGCTTCTATTCGTACGACAACTCGCGACGACCCGCGACACGCTCGAATACGATCTGTGGGCCTATGTCATCATGCCCGACCATGTTCATCTATTGGTTCGTCCGCGGAAGGACGATCACTCCATTTCGGAGTTTCTTCGTGCACTGAAACGGAACGTGGGCTTTCATGCGTTGAATCGCCTCCAGGAAACGGGCTACTCCGCGCTGTCATTCTGGCAGGCAGGACCGGGGTTTGATCAAAACGTCTCTGACCCGGGCAGAGCCACTGAACTGGCGGCCTACATTCACAACAACCCGGTGAGAAGGGGACTTGTTGCCGAGGCAACTGAATGGCGCTGGTCGAGCGCGCATTTCTGGGCCGGATGGCCAGACTACGATTTGGCGATGGATGAGATCAGCTGATCCCCAATCTGGTGCCACGGGTCTCTTTTGGACCCGTGTTTTCCACCATGGAGGACTGCCAGACACGGGTCTGAAGACCCGTGGCACAAAGAGCTTCTCATGCATGAATCCACCATCACCGCCCTTTCAACCCATCCTGCCCGGCCGGGACGCGTACGTGTGTACATCGACGGAATGTACGCGTTCGAATTGTCGCGCAAGGTCATTCTCGCGCAGGACGTGACCGAGGGAGAGGTTCTCTCGGCGGAGCGGCGTCGGGAATTGGAGATGATAGCCATTCGCGAGGCGGCGATTGCGCTTCTGGCCCGGCGTGAGCGGTCGCGCGCCGAGTTGGCGGCCGGGTTGCGACGCAAGCGGTTTTCCCCGGCCTTGATCGACGCGGTGTTGGGGAAGATCGAAGCCGATGGTCTGCAGAGTGATGCGCGGTTCGCCGATGCCTGGGTCGGGACGCGGCGACGGCTCTCTCCCCGTGGGCGTTTGGCCCTTGTATATGAATTGAAACAGAGGGGAATCGGTGAATCCGAGATTGGTCGGGCGATAGGACAGTACACGCCGACGGACGAACGCGAGGCATTGCGCGAGTTGATCGCCGCCCGGCTGCCCCGCCTGACTGCCTCCGGTGGCAACAAGGAGAAGGTCAAGCACCGTCTCCTCAGTTTTCTGGCCCGGCGCGGTTTCGCCTATGATGACGTCCGCGCCGTGCTGGCGGCGCATTTCCCCGAGTGGCTCTGAGCGTGGCGCTCTGTGAACGGGAAACCAGAGCGGGAATCTTGCGTTCTCTTCTCCCGGAGCGTTATTTGTGCGTTTTGGGAATTCCCGGGACACGTCATGACCGCTGCCAACATCCGCAGAACATTCCTCGACTACTTCGCGGCCCGCGGCCATGCCGTGGTGCCGTCATCGTCGCTCCTGATTCGCGATGATCCCTCGCTGTTGTTCACCAATGCGGGGATGAACCAATTCAAGCTGGTCTTTCTCGGTCAGGAGAAGCGCCCCTACACGACCGCCTGCTCCTCGCAGAAGTGCTTTCGCGTCTCCGGCAAGCACAACGATCTGGAGAACGTCGGCGTCACACCGCGTCACCACACGTTCTTTGAGATGCTCGGGAATTTCTCCTTTGGCGACTACTTTAAGAAGGACGCGATCGCATACGCGTGGGAATTCCTGACGAAGGTCATGGGACTCGACGTCGAGCGTTTGTGGGCGACGGTCTACACCGACGATGACGAGGCCGAGGCGCTGTGGCGCAAGACCGCACCGGAGTTGGGACATCGCGTGCGGCGCTTCGGCGAACAGTACAACTACTGGTCGATGGGGGACGTCGGCCCGTGCGGACCGTGCTCCGAGGTCCATTACGACTTCGGTCCAGAGTATGGGTGTGGGCAACCGACCTGCACGGTCAACTGCGACTGCGACCGCTATCTCGAAATCTGGAATCTGGTCTTCATGCAATTCAACCGGCAGCCGGACGGATCACTGCTACCGTTGCCCAAGCCGTCGGTCGACACCGGGATGGGATTCGAGCGGTTGGTATCGGTGGTGCAGGGGAAACACACCAACTACGACACCGATCTGTTTCAGCCGATTGTCCAGGCGCTCGCTCAGGATTCGGGTGTCGCCTACGACCCGGGTCCGAATGGAGTTCCGCATCGGGTCTGCGCCGATCATCTGCGCGGGTTGGTCTTCACCATTGCCGATGGCGGGATGCCCGGCAATGACGGCGCCGGGTATGTGCTGCGGCGTATCCTGCGTCGCGCCGCACGCCACGGCGCCACGCTCGGCTACCATGAGCCGTTTCTGCACCGGTTCGTCGATCGCGCGATCGATCTGATGGGCGACGCGTATCCCGAGATCAGGACCCGCCGCGATCATGTCGTGCACGTCATCGAAGCGGAAGAAGCGCGGTTCGATCAGACGCTCGATGCCGGGCTGGCGCGGTTCGCATCGGCGAAGGCCCAGGCGTCCAATGGCGTGATTCCGGGCGACGAGGCCTTCCGTCTGTATGACACTTTCGGTTTTCCGCTCGATCTGACCGAGCTTCTGGCCCGCGAGGCGGGTCTGACCGTTGATGTAAACGGCTTCGAGAAGGCGCTGGCGGATCAACGTGCCCGTTCGCGTGCCGAGGCGGCGTTCAAGGACCAGACGGTCTCCAAGGCGGGCGGGCTGCATTATGAATCGCAGTTTGTCTACGAGGCCCTCGCGCTCGACGCGACTCTGCTCTGGGTTGCCGATGATGAGACGGCGATCATCCTGGACCGGACGCCGTTCTATGCCGAAGCCGGCGGGCAGATCGACGACACAGGCGAGATCACGCGCGGCGATGACTTCGCCTTCCAAGTCGAGAGCATGGAGAAGGTCGATCGGGCAATCGTGCATCATGGACGGGTCGTGCGGGGGAAGGCGCGTGGCTCGGTTGGCCAGACGGTCACCGCCACGGTCGATGCGTCGCGCCGCCGGATGATCCAGCGGAATCATACTGCCACGCATCTCCTGCACAAGGCACTGCGGATCGTTCTTGGCGATCATGTTCATCAGGCCGGGTCGCTGGTGGCACCGGATCGTTTGCGCTTCGACTTTGCCCACACTGGGCCGATGACATCGGAACAGAATGAACAAGTTGAAGCGATCGTCAACCGGGAGATTCTGGCCAACACGCCGCTTTCACCCTATCACACCGAGCACCAGAAGGCGCTGGCCGACGGTGTGACCGCGTTGTTTGGCGAGAAGTACGGCGACATCGTGCGCGTGGTGAAGATCGGCGACTACTCGGCGGAACTGTGCGGCGGGACACACGTAGCGACAACGGGAGAGATCGGGCAGTTCCGTATCACGGCCGAGACCGGCGTTGCGGCGGGAATACGTCGCATCGAGGCCATCACCGGCGAGGCGGCTTATGAGAAAGCACAAACCGACGGCGCAACCATCGGTCGCGCCGCCGAGTTGTTGAAGACATCGCCGGATCGAGTGCTGGATCGCATCGAATCCGCATTGAGTGAGATTCGCACCCTGAAGAGCGAACTGGAACAGGCACGACGCCGGCTCGCCAGTGGCGCGGGTTCGACGCTGACGTACGAGAAGGTGCCTGGTCTCAACGTTGAGCTTCTTGTCCATTTTGTAGAAAACGGTTCGCTCGCCGATGCCAAGGCCATTGCCGATGAAGCCAAGGGGTGGGCTGATCCACGTGTGACCTTCATATATACTGGAACTGGGGAAGCAGTCACATCCAGCAGCGCGCCCGCCACTTCGGCAGGGCTCCACGCTAACAAGCTTCTCAATGCTGTCGCCAGGGATCTGGGTGGCAAGGGCGGAGGAAGACCGGACTTCGCTCAGGGAAAGATCACGCTTGGCGATCCGGAGCGATTGAAGTCAGTGGTCATCGAACACATCCGTTCCCTGATCAAGCCGTAGGGTGCGTGCTTTGCACGCACCGTCTACCATCTCCATGATCGGTCCTGTCCATCAGCGTTTCCTTGCCGCTCGACATCGAGGCCAGCGGCTTCTGTGGCTGCTCGATCCTGACAAGATCGACCCGGCGCATCCGGACCCCCGTTGGGAGCAAGCCGAGGACTATGGTGTCGCTGCGATCCTGATCGGCACTTCGCAGGATGGAAATCCCGATTTCGATGCTATTGTGGCGCGTGTGCGTCGGCAGACGCAACTACCGTTGATACTATTCCCCGGCTCGGCGGCGCAGGTGTCGCCGCATGTCGATGCCGTTCTGTTCTTGACTTTGCTCTCCGGGCGGAATCCCGACTATCTGGTCGGGGAGCAGGTCCGGGGAACGCCGTTGGTTCGCGCCCATGGGATCGAGCCGATTCCCACCGGGTACATCCTGGTGGACACCGGCTCCCGGACATCGGTGGCACACCACAGCAACACCGAGCCATTGCCGGAGTGCGGACTCGACGCGATCTGCGATCATGCGCTGTGTGCACAGTATATGGGGCAGGCGTTTGTCTATCTCGAAGCGGGGTCCGGCGCCGCGCGATCGATTGCGCCCGATGTCATCGCTGCGGTGCGCGCACAGATCGCCATTCCGTTGATCGTCGGCGGTGGGATCAAGACACCGGCGGCCTGTCGCGACGCCGTCGAGGCCGGGGCGGATTTCGTGGTCGTGGGTACCGCCTTGGAACGCGACCGCTCGGTTGAGTTGTTGCGCGCTCTTGTGAACGCGGCGCACAGGACGGCAATCGTTGTCGAAGCGGAAACGTAGGGGCGTATGGCAATACACTCCACCATTCTCTTGGTGCCATGGGTCTTCAGACCCATGTTTGATTGTCCCTATGGGTAACTGATGGAATCCCTCGACCGTGATACTGCCTTGCGGATGGCGCAGTCGGCCGTTCGCGACTTGCAACAGGCCGCGGAACGTCTGATCGCCGAGTCGTTTGCCGATCTGTGGCGCGGGTATGAGATGCTGCGTGATACGTTTCAGCGCGGGCGCCAGATCCATGTGTGCGGCAATGGCGGTTCGGCCGCCGATGCGCAGCATTTCGTCACCGAACTGGTCGTGCGGCTGGATGCGCACTCACGCCGTCGACCGTTGCCGGCGACCGCGTTGACGACCGATACCTCCACGCTCACGGCGGCAGCCAATGACTTCGGGTTCGAGCAGATCTTCGCGCGTCAGGTTGAGGCGCGGGCTCAGAGTGGCGACCTCGTCCTGATGTTGTCAACATCCGGTAATTCGCCCAATCTCCTCGCTGCGGCAGCCGCAGCACGTAAGATGCTGGCCGGTACTGTCGCCCTTCTCGGCAAAGGCGGCGGTCAGTTGCAGCCCTTGGTTGACTGTGCCATCGTTGTCCCCTCCGCCAACACGCAGCGCATTCAGGAAGTGCATGGATTATGCCTGCATCTGTGGTGCGAGTGGCTGGAGGACGCCTTCGGTTGACCTGGACCCGTCGACAGCCCAGGCACTGCGGAGACCGCCATGAAAGAAGAGACCCGCCCGTGAACGGGAGGGTCTCCTGTTTGCTCATTCTGCTTCTGATACCCGATGGTCACCAACTCCGGCGCAGACCGTGCGGCCGGAAACCTCTCGGCCCGGTGCCATCACAGACGCCGGGTCCGAAGTTGCCGCGACCAAGGGCTCTTGCACGGTATCCCGTGCCGTCGCGTGGGCCGAACCGGTGAACTGCAATACGTTCGGCGCGATTGAAGCCACGGTGTGGCGCCCAAGCTCTCTCGGCGGCGCGACCAAGCGGACCGACCTTGTGGAATGCCATACGTTCGGTGCGATTGAATCCGACGCAGTTCCGCGGACCGAGACGGGAACCAGGCATGACTCTGTACTTGGACAGGGTGATGTGCCGTCCGGCCCTCATGGTCATACCTTTGGATCTGCCACCCCAAAACCCGCGATGGGCCTCCGCCGTGGCGGAGAGAACACCGACTGCGAGCATGATCACGGTCATGGTGATGATGATTCGTCTTGTCATTCTTCCTCCCTTGTTTGCGCGCATACGGACTCCACCGTCAGACAAAGCATGGCCAATGCCAAGACCTAACACATTGACTGTCAAGTGATTACCATTTGCGGCTTGGGTCGATTTGCACGTTGCGGGTCAGGCATGTACCGATCGGAGCGCACACGGGGATCTTCAGAGGCACATTGTGCGCATGCCAAGTGATTCTATGGACAGACGCTGTGCTTCCTGATCATGCTCACGCACAACTCTGCCGATGGAACCGTCGGTGACTCGGGGTGAGGGGGGTATCATTGGTGGAGGGGGATAGCGCTTGACTTTGAGGGCGTTTTGCATTCCTTGACGGGGCTTGACGATGGCACAATCGGATACCAAATCGCCGGGCCGTGGTCGCACGGCGCAGAAAAAGAAGCCCGGGGGGCTCCCGTTCACGAAGAGGAACTACTACATCTTTCTGGCCGGTTTGGCGGTGATCGTGCTCGGGTATCTGGCCTTGTCGCAGGGGTCGATCACGCTGGCTCCGATCCTGCTGGTCGTGGGGTATTGCGTCATCCTGCCGGTGGCGATCCTCTATCGCGGCAAGGATGAGACTCCGGGCACGGCGTCGAAACCGGAAGGTTGAGCTGCCGATGCAGCGGTAGGTCTGCGGCCGTCGGACAGAACAGGGTTTGATCCCGGCAGGGCGGTTAGCTCAGTTGGTTCAGAGCACCTGCCTTACAAGCAGGGGGTCACTGGTTCGAATCCGGTACCGCCCACCAGAGAAGGGTCCGGAAGGACGACAGGGAAATGCCGGCGACGTGATCTGCAGAGTGGCACATCAGGACAAAGGAAGCGCGGGGTCGTAGTTCAGTTTGGTTAGAACGCCTGCCTGTCACGCAGGAGGTCGCGAGTTCGAGTCTCGTCGGCCCCGCCATTTTGACGAAATTAACGTAAAGAACCACAATAAGTTATTGATAAGCCCCTCATTTTTCCATATCGATTTGACGCGGATTTGACTTACAGGCCGCGGAGTCGATATGGGTTCAATCAGAAAAATCGGGAAGAACTGGCAGGTTGACGCCACTCGACACGGTGTGCGGGTCCGCCAGATCGTTGGAAGCAGCAAGCGGCTAGCCACTGAGATCCTCAGGGACCTTGAAGGTAAGCTGGTCAGGGGGGAGTACGGCTTGGACCGCAAAGACGTGACGGTCGAAGTGCTCCTATCGCGTTTTGGCGACTATGCGCGAGCCAACATTGCACCCAGATCCGCGCGCCGGTACCAAGATGTCGTCGACCGCTTCACTGAATTCCTGCGATCAAAGCGCTTGATACAGCTGTGCTCACACGTCACCACAGGAGTGATCGAGGAGTTTCGTCAATTCCGATTGGCGGGATCACGTCCACCAAAGACGAAGAGCATGAACTTCGAGATCAAAGCGCTACGGACCATCTTCAATTACGGAATCAAGTGGGAGCTGACCTCAAAGAACCCCACGGACGGTGTGAAATCCCAGAAGGTCACGGACGCCAAGCCACTTCGGTTCCTTTCCAGGGAGGAGGCTATGGCTTTGCTCGAAAGCAGCCCCCGGGACATGCGCTCAATCATCCTTGGCTTCCTCCTCACGGGAATGCGTCGTGGAGAACTTGAGCATCTGGTCTGGGACGACATTGATTTTGACCCGGGATGATTCGGATCCGTCATAAGGCGGACTGGAGGCCCAAGACCGGGGAACGTGATATCCCGATGAACTCGGACATGAAAGACCTTCTCCTGCACCTTCGTGCCACGCGCAAGCCGGGAGTTCCCTACGTCTTCACAATTGATGGCAAACCGGCTCTCACGAGCGATATCCGAAGACGATTAATGCGAATCGCGAAGAGGGCTCACGTGAAAGATATGACTTCGATTCACGCGTTGCGTCACACCTTCGGCAGCTTACTCGCCAAGTCGGGAGTTGCTCTCCCAATTGTGCAACAGGCGGCGTCCCGCTTCTTGTTGAAAATCTCCTGACGTATCCTTTCGGCTTCAGGCATCCGGCATTGTTACGCGGCGAGATGCCATTTCTGGTTGACGAGTTCTGCCATCTGGCGATGCCCGTCGAT
>JBFMGX010000026.1 GCA_040752595.1 Candidatus Zixiibacteriota bacterium | reverse complement strand
CACCGTGCGCGGATACCGGCATCTCAGAACACTGCGGGACGCCTTGCAACGAGAACTGAAACTGGAGGGTGCCGCCCTGTCGAAGGCGGCGTAAACAACAATGAGCCGTTCAAACTTCAACTAACTTTGGGATTGCGCCCCGTCATGAACAGAACCGTGTTTCCGTTACCGCTGTCTCTAAGTTCACGCCATTGCGACGGAGCAGAGACCTTCTTGACTTCAATTGCCTGGTGGTCGTCCGTCTGAGCCAGCGGCAACCAGAGTTTTGCAGGTCCGGTGATGTCTGGAAGTCGAACGCGGTAGATGAACTCGAATGTGTCCTCGCCTTGAATCACTCCGAGCAATCGGGGTGATGCGTCGGCCACGGCGACGCGTACCCATGTTCCGTCGTCCTGTTGCTCCCACGCGTAAAGCGGTTGGCCGTTGACTTTGTGAACGGTGGTTTCCGTCACGGCCATGCCGTCTGGTCCACCTTTAAGAAAGAAATCGATATCGTAAACGGGACCGTCCGTGCCCACCAAATCCACGCATGCGAACTGTGTCCCGCACCCGAGGTCGGCGAGATACTCCATGTGGATTCTCACCAGCTCGAGTTTGAGTTGCACTCCATTGTGTTGGAGCCGGAAATACCCGCCGTCGGCTTCGGACTTATTGATGATGTACTCCTCGATCGCGGCGGCAATCTGCTGGATGCTCACACTCTGTTCCTGCGCAGGCGCATAACCAGCAGCAGTCACCAAAAGGAGGACCACAAGTACGACTGATTTCACCACTCAATACCCTCTTCTGGGCGGGTCGATTTGATCCATTTGCCGGGGGGAGGACCTGCCCGGTTCATTTCGGGTGCTCAGGGTGCTCGGGTTTCTTGGCCGCTTCGGAGCTCTCCAGTTTGGTCACCTCAAGTACACGCTCGTCGGCATAGATTTTCCCCGTCATTGTGACTGTTTCCTCGTGATGTCCTCCGATTACGGACTGCGAGCTGTCAGTGTCGAGGTAGTGTAACACCCACCCGTTCATCTCGGGATGGTCCTTTCCATCGATCGTGGCCTTGGTCACTTTGAGCACATGCCGGTGTCCATACTTGCTGCATTGCGCGGCGGCCCCCTTTTCCTTCTTGAGGGAGCAACCGAGACAGACGTTTTGGCCCGCGACAGTTGCTTCACTCACTGCTGCGGAAGCGGTCTGCTTCTTTGGATGCTCCGGATGCTCCTGGGCCGACGTCGATACGGCGAGTAATGCCAAGGCAAGGAGCGACGGCATGATCGGGCGAAATGTCTTCATAATGAGTCCTCCTTATTTCGTGATAATTGGTCAGATGGTTGGGAATTCATTCTTTACCAGTGGGGTTCGAGACAGATGATTCGCGCGAGACGTCAGGGTCATGCCAGTCGCAGTCTATTCTCGGCTTGATGATGCAACACGCTGGCAGCGATGGATGTTCCTTCGCATTATGCGAATCGTCTATGCCCCGCCCTGACAGGCTCCCATGGCAGCCCGTTGGACGAATTTTTCCAGCATGGCCGGCGTAGTTTTGGCGATTCCAACAATGATCCCCGTGCCCGATTTGTTTGCAAAAAACTCGTATGGTTCGACATGGCAATGGAACGAAGAACCGTACTTCTGGAACCGTTCAGCCGTTTCCGGAAACTCCGTAATTGCTTCTGATGGCAGCCAGAACAATGAAAGAACGGTCTGGGAGTCAGCGCAAACAACATGGGCTGTGCGAACATTCGCCAGTTCGCAGATTCCGGCCTCGATCAGCCTCGTCCCTATCGCGGTGTCGACTTCGAGGCAATACGCTGGCGACAATTCCCGCCGAAAGAACGCGTTGAGTTCATCTGCTTCAAGGCCCTCGCCTGACCCTGCCCCTTCTGAGCTGAGAGTGAGCGAGTGCTCTGCGGCAGTCACCTCAGCCAAGTCCAGTTCGTCATGAAACCAGGGTGCCCCGATCAGGAAATGCAGCGCGATTGTCGCAGCCAGCGCCAAAGCAGTGACGCCGATGCCGACGATGGGCGTTCGGCGCCCCGAGCGCGACTTGCCGATTCGCGCCATGGATCGTTCCCAGATCGCATCGTCTTCCGGGCGCGGCTTACGCAGCGCAGTTCTGAGGCGGTTCTCGAGACGCGCTTCCTGCTCGGCCACGCGTCTGCAATTCGAACACTCCTGCAGATGGCTCGAAATCTCAAAGGTCGTCTCCGGCCCGAGTTCCGAGTCGAGATACATCGCGAGATATCGTCTAACCGTTCGGCAGTCCATTGGATGACTCTTCTCTGATCACGCCGCTGATAAAGCCGCGGTGCTTTGCGTACTCCGCCAGTCCCGATCGGAGTTTGCCCCTGGCACGTGCCAGGTACCCCATCACGCTTCCGACGGGCATCTGAAGCAGATCGGCTATCTCACGGCATGGCAGCTCACAGATCGATTTCAATAGAAACACATTACGCTCGCGTTCAGACAATTCACCAATCGCAACCAAAAGCTCGTCGCCAACGTGATCGAGTACCCGACCGGGGTCGCGTAGAAGTTCATCGTAGGCGTACTCCCGTTGCAGTTCGGCAACCAAGTCAAGTTCTTCCACGTCCAAATCGGCCATCCGCTCCGACTCCCGCCTGTGGCGGCGATTTGTGTTGAGCACCACATTGGCCGCGATCCGGAATATCCATGCGTGAAAGCTCGTCCCGTGACGGAAGTCATCGAATCGTTCGTAGGCCATAAGCACGACTGTCTGCAACACATCTTCGAGACTGCCACGATCGTATAGGGAATGCCGGCAAAACGGCACCAATTGTGGCCGGACTTCCTCAAGCTGGGCCATGAATCGCTTCTGTCTGTCATTCCTCTGTGGCCACATAACCTATGGGTCCTGGTTCGTGAACCCCTTCACCTATCTATATGTTCTCATGCCTGCGAATTCATACAACAAGGAAGGCGAAAATTGCCCCGATCGAAGATTACCGAGGCCCGGGTGTATGATTTCGGCGCACTCAGGACATTTAGACATTATCGGGTCTGAATCCTGACCCACGGCCCGTGAGTCGGGTATAGACGAGGGATCGACCCGTTTGTTGCAATCCGGTCGTGCACTGCATTGAAGTAATTGATATGGAATCTCCACGATGAAACTCTCCGAAATCGGGCTTGAGAACCCATTTCTCCTCATTGTTCTCGTTCTCGCCATCTTCGTGATCGGCGTGGCTTCGCTCGGACGTATCCCCATTGACCTTCTGCCTCAGTTCAAGACCCCAGCGGTCCAAATCCTGACGTTCTATCCGGGCATGCCGCCGGAGGTCATGGAACGCGACATCATGAGCCGGTTGGAGCGTTGGACGGGGCAGTCGGTCGGGATCGAGCACCAAGAAGGCAAGTCAATGCTCGGCGTCTGCGTGGTCAAGGATTTCTTCCACGAGGACGTCTCGCTTGAGACAGCAATCAGTCAGGTGAGCTCTTATGCGATGTCTGATTTGTACTACCTGCCTCCGGGAACCGTTCCGCCGATGGTCATGCCGTTTGATCCGACCGCCTCGATGCCGCTGTGTTTGGTCAGTGTGTCGAGTCCGACGATGACGGAGAAGGAAATCTACGACATCGCCTACTTTGAATTGAGAAATCGTCTACAGTCGGTGCGGGGGGTGATCGCGCCGGCCGTGTATGGCGGCGTGCTTCGCCGGATCCTTGCATATGTCGATCCCGAGAAACTGGAGGCGCGTGGACTCTCTCCCATGGACGTTGTCGATGCGCTCCGCAGGCAGAATGTCCTCATCCCCGCCGGCAATATGAAGGCGGGGGAGATTGACTATCAGATCTTTGCTAATTCGATGCCCGAGCACGTCGAGGATCTGAACGACATTCCCATCAAGGTCGTCGACGGAAGGCCCGTCTTTCTTCGTGATGTGGCCAAGGCCAAAGACAGTCATCAGATCCAAACGAACATCGTCCGTGTCAATGGCCGTCGCCAGGTTTATATCCCGGTGTACCGCCAGCCGGGAGCGAACACCCTTGCCATCGTCGACGACATCAAGCGCAACACCGGCCAGATTCTCGAACGACTCCGGGAAATGAATCCAAAGGCGAAGGATCTCAGTCTGGAGGTCGTTCTCGATCAGTCAGTATATGTGCGGAGTTCGATCAAAGGTCTCGTTATGGCCGGAGTTCTTGGGGCTCTGCTTGCCGCGCTTGTGGTTGTGGCGTTCTTGCGGAGCGCCCGCTCGGCGCTCGCGGTCGGATTGGCCGTTCCCACCGCCGTGTTCGGGGCCGTCATCGGCCTGTACTACTCCGGAGGGACGATCAATGCCATGACGCTGGGCGGGATGGCACTGGCGATTGGGATCATTATTGACCAGTCGATTGTCATCCTCGAAAACGTCGTGCGACATCTGCGCATGGGCAAAACTTCGCGCCAGGCCGCCGTCGATGGCGCAAAGGAAGTGGGGTTGCCGATTCTTGTTTCGACGATCACGTTCGTAGTGGTCTTCTACCCGATTGTGTTCCTGACCGGCGTGGCGAAGTTCCTCTTTACTCCGTTGGCAATCGCCGCAACACTGGCTGTGATCGTCTCCTACTTCTTCGCCTTGGTGGCAGTTCCGGCCTATTGCTGGAGGTTTCTTGGTTCCCGTGGAAAAAGCGCCAGAACAGACGAACATTCGGACTGGACTCAGCGTCTTGCCGAGCGGTATGCGCAGTTCGTCGGCAAGATGCTCCGTCGGCGTTGGGCGATCCTGGCCGGGGCCGCACTGGCGTTTGTCCTCGCGCTTTTCGTCTTGATCAATCTGGGACGCGAGCTCTTCCCGCCAGTGGATGCTAAGCAGTTTCAGATCACAGCCCGTCTTCCGGCAGGGACACGCATCGAGCAGACTGAGTCGGTCATGCACCGGATCGAGGGCGACATCATCGCCATGACTGGCGAAGCCGATCCGGAATACCCCAAGATCGAGAATCATCCAGAATCCGATTTGCGCATGCTCATCACGAACATTGGCGTGCTTATGGATTGGCCGGCGGCCTACACGCCGAACAGCGGCCCGATGGATGCCTTCGTCCTTGTGCAATTGAAGGGCAAGAGCGGCCACAGACCGACGTTCGAGTTGATCGCCGAATTGCGAGAATCCCTGAATAAGAAGTACCCTGGAGTCGAATTCGCATTCGATGCGGGGGGCATGGTCTCCTCGGCGCTGAACTTCGGTGAACCCGCCCCAGTGCATTTCCAGGTTGCCGGGAGCGACCTGCAGACGACCTCACGGATCGCCAATATCGTCACCGACCAGATGCGACTGATCCCCGGGGTGGCCGATGCCCGCATCGCCCAAAAGCTGGATTACCCCACGCTCGAAGTCGAGATCGACCGCACCAAGGCCGCATTCGTAGGTCTAGACGTGGAACGCATCGTCACGAACCTGGTGACGGCCACGAACTCGAGCGTCGGATTTCGACCCGCGTTCTGGATCGATGAGCGCAACGGCAATCACTATTTCATGGGCGCTCAGTATGAGGAAAGCGACATGGTCTCGTTTGAGACCATCAGGGACATTCCGCTCACGAGTGCCGGAACCCGGGATCCAGTCCTGCTTCGCAATGTCGCTGATTTCCACCGCAGCATCGGCCCTTCGCAGGTCAATCACCAGAACATCACGCGCGTGATTGATATCTACGCCGCTGCAGAAGCGGGATATCCCGTGGGATCGTTGGTCGAGGAGATCGAGGACGCCTTGCATAAGAACAGCGATCTGAGGTTGGTGGCCCGCACATCCGACCGCGGCGACTATTGGGAAGTTGGCGGGAAGGAATTTGCCGGCAAGGGCTATACACTCACGGCCAGCGGCGAGGCAAACATCATGCGCAGCGCCTTCCGCCAGTTTGGGTTTGGTTTGTTCATCGCCACTGTGCTCGTTTATCTGGTCATGGTGGCGCAACTCCGCTCGTTCATTGATCCTCTAATCGTCATGCTGGCGGTTCCACTCGGATTCATCGGCGTCGCAGCGATCCTGGGCGTGACCGGCACAGCGCTGAGCATCCAGTCGCTCATGGGGATCATCATGATGGTGGGGATCGTTGTCCAGTACAGCATCATCATGGTAGATTTCGCCAATCACCACGTCAGCCAGGGACTCATGGTCAGGGAGGCGATCATTCAATCCGCGCGTGACCGCCTCCGTCCCATTCTCATGACTTCATCGGCGGCACTTCTCGCCCTGCTGCCGATGGCTCTCGGTTTAGAGGGAGGAGAGGTGAACATGCCGCTGGCACGCGCGATTGTCGGGGGTGTTGTGGGAGCGGCGCTGATTCTCCTGGTGCTCCCTTGTCTCTATGTGACTCTCAAGCGACAACCGGCAATCGCTCAGTCGGCCCAGCAAGATTGAATGGAGGAAGTTCGACTATGAAAGCCCCGCCGAAAATACTCGCGATTCTGATCGCCGCGCTCTCTGTCACGAGCCACGGATGCGGCCGCGCTACGGGGGATGTGGCCAAGGAGAATGTCGTCACGGTAGCCACTTCTGCTCCGAATCGTGAGAACATCCGTCAGTCCACCAAGATCGTCGGGCACATCGAGCCCTGGGAAGATGTCATCGTCTACTCCAAGGTTGGCGGTTATCTGGATTGGATCGGGGTCGATCGCGGGAGTTGGGTCAAGCCCGGAGAACTTCTGGCCCGGGTGAGTGACCCGGAGACCGAGCGTGAACTCGAACGCGTGACCGCAGAATCACGGGCCAAGAAACTCGTTTACGATCGCTTGGAGGCGACACGCGAACAGAACCCCGACATGGTGAGGCAGTTGGACCTTGATCGAGCTAAGGGCGAACACGAGGCCGCCGTCGCTGCGCAAGGACGATTGGAGCAACTGTGCTCGTACTCTGAAATCCGTGCCCCTTTCGCGGGAGTCGTCACGCAGCGCTGGGTCGATCCGGGAGCGCTCATCCAAATCGCCACGTCATCGCAAGCCCCGACGGCGAGAATTGTACGGATGATGCGTATTGACAGTCTGCGAGTCGTTGTGGAAGTACCAGAGCGTGACGCTCACTATGTCCGGCAGGGACAGACGGCATCAGTCCGCGTGCCCGATTTCTCAGATGAGTCAATCGAAGGGCGTGTGGCAAGGTACTCATGGGCGATCGATCCGATGACACGGACGATGACGGCGGAGATCGATTTGGGGAATTCCGACCGACGGCTGCTCGCGGGCATGTATGCTAGCGTCGAAATAACCCTCGAGGAACGCCCTGACGCTTTGCTCGTGCCGAGCAGCGCCATTGAAGTCACCAAAGAGCAATCCTATGTCTGGATTGTGACTGATGGAAGGGCAGCTCGCGTGCCCGTGGTGGTCGGCAACGACGACGGGATAAACTCGGAAATCACCGGGGGTTTGGCGGGGAATGAATTAGTTGTCACCCAAGGGCGCGACCGGCTTCGGGAGGGGATCGCCGTTTCCATTGTGGAGAACACAGGAGCCGCGAACTGAGCATCCGACCGGGAACAAGAGTGCAGATGCCGACTTCATGGCGACCGGCCCGTTTGGTGGTTGCAGTGATGTTCGTCGCGTTCGCCGCGCTTTCTGCACATGCGCAGACCGAGGTTGGACTTCCTGTACTACCCATAGATTTGACCACGGCGCTCCGACTCGCCGGAGAGCAAAGCCCACGGGTAGCAGCGGCAGAGGCAACCGCTCGGGCAGCGTCGGGAGAACTCCTTTCGACCTATGAGCGATTCCTGCCGTCTGTTTCAGCCGGGTGGCAATTACAACGCCACGAAGGTCGGACTCAGGCAACTCAGGGTGAGTTTCTCGATGTTGATAAGCAATCTCAGCGCGTGGGCGGCCTTATAGCAGCTAGATGGGACTTCAGCAGCGCCCTGTTCTCGACGCTCTCGGCTCACCAAAGGCGAAACGCGGCGGAGTCTGACCTTAAGGACAAGTCGCTTTCCACCATGCTTGATGTTGCCCGGGCCTACTGGGACCTGGTGCAGTCATCTGAGTACCATCGCATCGCGGGTCGCGCCGCCAAGGTATCTGAGGATCTCGTCGAGCAATCCCGACGAAGCGTTGAGCAAGGAATTGCCGCCGAGCTTGACTTGTTGCGCGATCGCACTCAATTGCGGCACGATCTTCTCCTTCTTGATCAAGCGGTCGAGCGGGAGGCAGCCGCATCGGCACGACTGGCTTCTCTTTTGAACATGGATCAGCCAATTCGACTGACACCGATTGATACGGTACTTCTCGTCATTGAAACTGTCGATAGCACAGAGTCGCTGCAGTCGTGGCTGGACCGTGCAGACCAAAGCCACCCGGGTATTGCGATGCAGATCGCTGAGTTGGCTGCTTCTCGATGGGAAGCGCGACGAGCCATCTGGGGTCCGTTGCTCCCCGATTTTGAGGCCGGAGCGTTGGTCACAGGTTTCGGGCCGGACCTAAATGATTTGCGCCGGTCGCGGGATTATTCAGTAGCGGTCCGCTGGACAATTGGACCCGGTGGTCTCTTCGATCTGGGCAGGATTCGTTCACTGTCCGCTCGCGCCGATTTCGCCAACACTCGGCTTGAGGGAGTTCGTGCGGATATTATGAGTAAGGCCACGATGTGGCACGAGGCGATCAGCGTCCGAGGGCGCTCGGTCTCCACGGCCGCAGGCGGCCTCGATGATGCCCGGAAGGCACTTGAAGTGGCGATCACGCGGCGAACGACCGGCGTCGGCATGGCACTCGAAGTCATCGACGCAGCCGAGGCGCTCGCGCGCGCAGAGCGGGAACACGCACAGGCCGTAGTAAGTTACAATCTCGCTCAGATGGAAGTCCTTGCTCTTCTGGGTGATATTGGATCGGCAACCACCTCGAGATAGAGAAGCCAACTCCCAATTTTAGAATGGCCACATCGCTCTAATGTCAACGCTGTTGAAAAGTGCAATCCTGGGAACTGTCGCAGTCGTCCTCGCAGCGTTTGTGTTTTGGGGAGACGCATTCTTGATGCGAGTCAACATGTGCGACCTTGATGATTCCGGTCACTCCTTCTGCCCCCTCCTTTCGGCCTCTTCTGGCCAGGGAAACCGTTTGAGTAAGGAGCAGAGTCCCTACTTGTTGCAGCACGCGAACAATCCGGTGGATTGGTATCCGTGGGGAGAGGAAGCATTTGAACGAGCCCGACGCGAGGGCAAGCCGGTCTTGCTCTCAATCGGATACTCGACCTGCCACTGGTGTCACGTGATGGAAGAGGAGTCATTTGAAGACACACTGGTCGCCCGTCTGATGAACGAGGCGTTTGTGTCTATCAAAGTTGACCGCGAGGAGCGCCCCGACATCGACAATGTGTATATGGCCGCCTGCCAGATGATGACTGGCAGTGGTGGGTGGCCGCTTACAATCATCATGACACCTGACAAGAAGCCCTTCTTCGCCGCGACATACATCCCCAAGGACAATCGATATGGGAGAACGGGCATGCTGGAATTGATCCCGAAGGTCACCGATTTATGGAGAAACAGACGCACGGAGGCACTGCAGTCGGCGGAACGTGTCGCTCAGGCGCTGAGCCGGGACGTGTCCACGGAATCCGGCAATGACCCCGACCTTACAACCATTCATTCTGCAAAGTACCAGTTGTCAGCTCGATTCGACTCCGATCATGGCGGATTCGGGAGCGCTCCGAAGTTTCCGATTCCTCACAATCTCACTCTGCTCTTGCGGCATTGGAACCGAACGAATGACTCCTCGTCGTTGATGATGGTCGAGAAGACGCTCGCCGCCATGCGTGAAGGCGGCATTTACGATCACATCGGTTTCGGCTTTCATAGGTACTCGACGGACGCCAACTGGCTGGTCCCGCATTTTGAAAAGATGCTCTATGACCAGGCCCTCCTGGCAATCGCTTATGCCGAAGCCTATCAGGCGACCAGAAAGGACGAATATGCGCAGACTGTCCGTGAAATCTTGGGCTACGTATCGAGAGACATGACCTCTCCCCAAGGGGCCTATTGGTCCGCTGAGGACGCCGACAGCGAAGGCGAAGAGGGGAAATTCTATCTCTGGACCATTTCCGAGGTCCGGTCGATTCTGGATTCCGCCGACGCCGATTTGTTTATTCGGGCTTACAACCTGACCGCTAACGGAAACTTCTCTGAGCCCGGTACGCGGCGGTCAACGGGCGCGAACATTCCCCATCTGAAAGAATCTATATCCGAGCTTGCAGCCGACTTGAATATCAGCGCGCGGGATGTCCGCGAGCAGCTGGAGTCAATCCGCGAGCGATTGTTTGCGGCGCGTGATAAGCGGATTCATCCACACAAGGACGACAAGGTTCTGACAGACTGGAACGGGCTGATGATCGCCGCCTACTCGAAGGCGGCCCAGGTATTGGACGATTCATCGTACGTGAAAGCAGCATCAACTGCCGCTTCCTTCATCTTGGACTCCCTGAGGACTCGTGACGGTCGACTTGTCCATCGATACCGGTCCGGTGAGGCGTCGATTGATGCGAATCTCGACGATTATGCCTTCCTAATCTGGGGACTCTTGGAACTGTACGAAGCAGGATTCGATGTCCGTTTTCTGAAGGCTGCTGTCGAGCTCACCGGGCAAATGTTCAGAGACTTCTGGGATGACAAAGGTGGAGGCTTTTATTTCACCTCCCACTCAAGCGAGAAACTGCTTACACGTGTAAAAGAGTCGTATGATGGCGCGCTGCCGTCGGGCAACTCCGTGGCGATGCTGAACCTTGTGCGAATAGCCAGAGCGACCGGCAAGACAGAGTTCGAAGACTTGGCCGTCCGCATCGGACGCGCGTTTTCCGCAGAAATCTGGAGTCATCCTGCATCACACTGCCAGATGATGCAAGCTGTCGACTTTGTTCACGGGCCGTCAGCTGAAATCGTGGTGTGTGGAGATCCGGATGCAGCCGACACCAAACGAATGCTCTGGACCGTCCGGAGTAAATTCCGACCAAGAGAAGTTCTGTTGTTAAAACCGGATTCGGAACCGGGGTCCGTCCTCCCAGAGCTCGCTGAGTATACTAGGCCACTCGTGAGTATTTCGGGTAAGGCGACTGTGTATGTTTGCAGAGATTTCGCATGTCAGCAGCCGCTCACAGAACCGGCAGCACTGGACAAAGCTCTCGGTGACCAGTGAAAAAGCTCGAGACTTATCTCTTTCTTGCGAGGTAAAGACCTTCTGATTTGAAAAAAACATCGAGAATCCACTCTTGTAACTCATTGTGGCACAATAAGCAGATCGTCAAACTACGGATCAGAAGGTTGGGGGTTCAACTCCTCATGGGCGTACTTGCCACCAGTCGGTGCCGTTTTCTTCCCCTCTGACCGCGGCCCAGAATCCACTTGGTCGCCGCGTCTCTGAAGACGCAATCCATTATCCGGCAACGAACTACCGCGTATCGGATCGTCCTCCGGCACCCACCGGTGGCGTGACCGGGCCAATTCGCGCTTGCAGTTGGCTCTCAGGGCGCGTAGTTACATGCGGCCGAATCCCACATGCCCATGTGGGAGCGGGGGACCCGAGATTCCGGGGCGAAGCGCGATCTCGCGCGGGGTGAGCACGTCTCTTCCATCCCAGCCCGTCAGCTAACCTCGCAGGCCGGAGAGGAGACAGCGATGTCCGGGCCTCGACGGCTCGACGAGCATGCCGGCTCATCTGGTGGTTCGCCGGACAGCAACAGCAACGTTCCACCTGGATCGCCACAACGCACATGGCACGTTGGTGCGTTTCTCCGACGTGTCCTGATCGGCGGCAAGCGCAAGCTGAGCGAGCCGGGTGTCTTCCATAAGGTCTCACTGGTCGCCCTCTTGGCGTGGGTGGGCCTGGGCGCGGACGGCCTGTCCTCTTCGGCCTACGGTCCCGAGGAGGCGTTCAAGGCGCTGGGATCCCACACCTATCTGGCCATTCTCCTGGCTGTGGCCACAGCATTCACCGTCAGCGTCATCGCCTACGCCTACAGCCGGATCATCGAGCACTTTCCGTTCGGTGGCGGCGGGTACGTTGTCTCCACCAGCGTCCTCGGGCCGAAGGCTGGAGTCGTCTCCGGGGCCGCGCTGCTGGTTGACTATGTTCTAACGATATCGATTTCCATCGCGGCCGGAGCCGACGCCGTCTTCAGCTTCCTGCCGCTCCACTGGCAGAGTCTGCTCATATTCGGACTGATCCCGGCGAAGCTGTTGGTGGAATTCGCCGGCATTGCCGTTCTCGTGACGCTCAACCTGCGCGGGGTCCGGGAGTCGGTGACCATTCTGGCGCCGATCTTCATCACCTTTCTCGTCACCCATGCGATCTTGATCCTGGGCGTCATTGTCAGCCGCGCGCACGAAATTCCCGCTGTCGTCACCGAGATCCATCACGGTTTCACACAGGGACTGCAAGCCCCGCCGGTGGGACTGGGGCTGGCCGGTATGATCGCCCTGTTTCTCCGCGCCTACTCGATGGGGGGAGGAACCTACACCGGCATTGAGGCAGTGTCCAACGGTCTCATGATCATGCGCGAGCCGCGGGTCGAGACCGGCAAGCGCACGATGGTCCTGATGGCCGCGTCGCTGGCGGCGACGGCCAGCGGCTTGATCGTCGCCTACCTCCTGGCCGGTGCCGTGCCCGCCGCCGGGAAGACGATGAACGCCGTGCTGGCCGGCCGGTTTGTGGAGTCACTGGGGTGGCTCGGCCCTTGGGCGGCCACCGCGTTTGTGACGATCACCTTATTCTCCGAAGCGATGCTGTTGTTCGTCGCCGCCCAAGCGGGAGTGATCGACGGCCCCCGGGTCATGGCCAACATGGCGCATGACTCCTGGCTCCCGCACCGCTTCTCGCAGTTGTCCGACCGTCTGACGATGCAGAACGGCATCCTGCTGATGGGCATCACCTCGGCGTTGACGCTCCTCTACACCGGCGGCAGCGTCACGCATCTGGTCGTCATGTATTCCATCAATGTCTTTCTGACCTTCTCGCTGACCGAACTGTCGATGTGCCGGTTCTGGATACGTGACCGGGCCCGTCATGCCCGCTGGAAGAAGCACATCAGCATCCACGTGATCGGCCTGATTCTGTGCGTGTCGATTCTCAGCATCACGATCTATGAGAAGTTCGGTGAAGGGGGTTGGGTCACACTGGTCCTGACGATCGCGCTGATCGGCGTGTGTGCGCTGGTGCGTCGGCACTATGCGAAGGTGGGACGGCAGTTGAAGGTCTTAGACGACGTCCTGCAGGATGTTCCCACGGCCTCAGACCGGCCAATCCCGGCGCTGGATCCAACCGCCCCCACGGCCGTCCTGCTGGTGGGCTCGTATGCCGGATTGGGGGTTCATTCGCTTCTGTCGATCCGGCACCAGTTCGGCGACCACTTCCACAATCTCATATTCATCTCAGTGGGCGTCATTGACTCAGCCAGTTTCAAGGGCGCTGACGCCGTGGAGCAGGTTCAGACTCATACCGAGAGCACCCTGCGGCAGTACGTGGCGCTGGCCCGCGGTTTCGGTCTGGCCGCAGACTATCGGGTCGCCGTCGGCACCGAGGCGGTTGCCGCCGCCGAGGAGGCGTGCCTCACGATCGCCAAGGAGTACCCAAAATCGGTGTTCTTCGCCGGCAAGCTCGTCTTTGCCGAAGAGCGTTGGTACCAGCGACTATTGCATAACGAGACGGCGCGCCAACTGCAGCGGCGGCTCCAGTCCGCCGGTCTCTATGCGATGATCCTCCCGGTGCGGGTCAGGCCATGAACGGCACATAAGAGTGCGGACGATGAAGCGGCACCATCCCCGGAACCATCCTCTTGCGGGATTCCGGCGCACTGCCTCGATGGCCAGCATGCGAAACGCACTTGTCTAAACCCCGTGCGTTCCGTAGTATCGCATCCGAGGCGATCCTGTTGCCCGTACGGAACGGGGCGGGTGATTCTGACCATGGATGTCGATTTGATCCGCGCGGAGACGCGTCGGTGGCTGCAACGCCTTGAAGGTCAATGGCTTGAGGCCGAGTCCGGCGACACCCCGGCCGATCCTGAACTCCGTAAGGAGATACTGGCCACTCTCCGACAGTCGCTGGAGGAATCCGAGCGGTCGGGACAGAGCGCCGTCACCGGCGAATCGAGCGACATCAAGGCCCTGCGCTCCGAGAATGCCCGCCTCCGCGCCCAACTGGAGTTGAATCGCACCGCCTACGACTACTTGGTGCGCCTGGCACACCATTTCTCCGGTGAGGAAACCTCCTTCGATTCTCCGGAGCAGATTCGGGCCTTCTGCGAACGGATCAAACGCTCCGCGGGGATGCTGGTGCAGGAATTCCAAGAGCTCTTGTCGGGGCGCAAGAAGGTCCAGACAACATGGTCCTTGTATTCTTCGGCGACAGCAGGCCCGGTAGGCGAGATGACGCGTCAGATCCGTTTGGGGGACATGCATGGCGATCTGGGGAAGCTCCTGTTTGATTGGCGCGCCGCAACGATCGACGAGGAATCGACCGCCGGTCTCAAGTTGGCCATCGACGAGCTGAAGCACCATCAACTGGCCATCATGGCCGGATACGAGCGGTGCGTGCGCGAAGGGACGCGGGAAATCCTGGAAATGCTCGCGCCGGCGACCTTGGAGCAGGAGATCTTCGCCGGCGAATCGGGCGATCGGGCAAGCGGCGGCATCCGCTGGCGGCGATGGCTCCCCGGTCATAGTTTTCGCCTCTGGCGCCGCTACAAGAAGCGGTATGGAGAGTTGGCGGCCGAGGATGATCGCTGGTACCAGGCACGTTTCCTCCCCGCCTTTCGGGAAGGATACAGAGACTATATGTGGGCGAAGACCCAGGGAAGCGGGACATTGGAACGCCCCAAGAAGCAAGGGGGAACAAATGAGTAGGAGCACGGCCTATCGGATGGCCGCACTGGTCATCGTCGTGGAAGGACTCGCCGGTTGTGGGATTCTGTTCTCAAAACAGGAAAAACCGATGCGCGTCGAAGTCGCCTTCACGGGCACCGATTCGCTGAACTTCGATGGCCAGACGGCACAAGCGGTGCAGGTGAAGGCCTTCATTCTAAACAACACCGAGCGATTCTCCGCCACCAATGTTCAGGCCTTCTTCAGCAGCACCTTCGACGTCAGCTTCACCGCCGAGTTCGCCAAGGACATCATCGACTCGGTCACACTGATCATCGCACCGCGGGAGACGCGCCGCTCCACGATCGAGATTCCCTTCAGCCGCGCCCGCAACGTTTCGCCGCACTTCGGCGCCATCGCCAACTTTGCGCAGCCCGCGACCGTGCGCGGCCGCGAACGGATCGTGTTCAAGATACCCAAGAAGACACAACAGACCGTGGCCATCCAACTCGGTTCGAATTGGGTGGAACGCGGGAAGTGATGACCGGGCGCCGCTTGACCCGACCGGGCCGCGGAGCGTACTTCACCGAACGGGACAAAGGGACCTGACCGCGATGCCGCAATACCACAAGATCCTATGGAGCGAGGGTCTATTCCTGACCCAGCATCACTTTCAGCAGTTCGACGCCTACCTGACGGGGGACCGCGCGTTTCAACTGCGGGCGTTGTCCGGCTTCGGCTGGGGGACCGCGCACATGGTCGTGGATGCCGAGGCGATCGCCAACCGGTTGTTCACGATCACCGAGTTCGAAGGGATCATGCCCGACGGCACCACGGTACGCGCCCCCGCAGTGGACGACCCACCACCATCGCGTTCATTCGAGGCCCACTTCGCCCCGACCGAGCGCGTGCTCTCGGTCTATCTCGGCCTGCCGCGCCTGCGCCCCGGAGCGCCCGGAGTCCGCATGGGTTCCGAAGAGACGCACACGCCGGCGCGCTACCAGCGCGCCTTCAGCACCGTCGCCGATGAAGTCACCGGCGAGAACGAGCGTGAGATCGCCTACGCCAAGAAGCGGATCGTCGTCTTGTTCTCGGGGGAGGACCACGAGGGATTCGATCTGATCAAGATTGCCGAGGTGGAACGCAACCCCGAGGGCGTCCCCCAACTGCGGCCATCGTATGTCCCGCCCGCGCTGGCAGTGAGCGCTTCACCGTGGCTGAGCGCGCAACTGCGCGGCGTGGTGGAAACCGCCTCCGCCAAGTCGCAGTCGCTGGCCGATCAGGTGCGGCAGCGCACGCCGACCCTGACCGAGTTCTCCACCACCGACATGCCGAATTTTCTCAAGTTGCACACCATCAATGCCTATATCCCCCTGTTGGCGCATGCGCATCAGTACCCGCGTCTTCATCCTTCGGCGTTGTATCAACTGCTGGCCCAGTGTGCCGGGCATCTGTGCACTTTCCAGGTCGGGGCGCATCCCCGCGATCTCCCCGGCTACCGCCACGATGATCTGGAGGGGACGTTCCGGCCCTTGATCGGTCGCCTGCGCGAGCTCCTCGAAGCAGTCGTGGAGGCGCGATTCGTCCGCATTCCACTGACCCGTGTCGATGTCTCCCGGCTGGAGGGCACGATCCCCGATCCGGCGCTCTTTACCACCAGCGATTTCTACATCGGTGTCTCGGGCGATGTCTCGGAGAGCCGTCTGGCCGGTGAGTTCCCCAAGCATGCGAAGATCGTGTCGCCGGACAAAATCGCCACGCTCATCGGCAAGAACCTACCTGGTGTGAATCTCATCTTCATGCAACTACCACCGGCCGCCATTCCCCGGCGCGCTGGTGTTGTGTATTTCCGCCTCGATCCCCGTGGCGATCGTTGGGAGTTCATCAAGAAGGCGGGACAGATTGCCATCTATGCCCCCCCGGCGGAATTCCCCGGCTGGGAGGTCGAGTGTCTGGCGGTGGAGAAGTGAACGGATGTTAATGGGGATGGCTTGCAATGAAGATCATTCGTATCCTATTTGCGCCATCCCCTGACGGCGCGTAGGTCAGGAGCCCTGCGCTCCTGACCGACGATTGCATAGCGTGGACAATCCCTATGAGCGCACAAAAGGCGACCAACCCGACACCAAAGACATCCAGCCCGCTGTCGCACCTGGCGCAGCCGGCCTTCTCGTTCATTCTGAACATCCTCTCCGGGGCGGACCTCGGCGATCCGGGACAGTTGCGGGCCAACATCGGCAATGTCTTTGCCGGTATGGAGCGTCGAGCCCGCGAGACCGGAATCGCCGCGGAGGACATTCTCACGGCCCGGTTCGCCCTCACCGCCTTCATCGATGAAGCGATCGCCCGTTCCGATTGGAGCGGCCGGGGCATCTGGGCGCAGAATCCCCTGTCGTTGGAGTACTTCAGCACCAACAGGGCCGGGACGGAGTTCTTCGACAAGCTTGAGGCGCTGCGCCTTCGTCCCGATGCCACCGCCGACCTCTTGGAGATCTATCATACCTGTCTGGCGCTCGGCTTTGAGGGGAAATTCGCGCTGGCCGACCCACGGCAACTGCAGGCGTTGACGGAGACGAGCGGACGCGAGTTGGCCCGCATTCATTCGGTCAGCGCCGATCTGTCGCCGCACTGGGAACCGCCCGAACAGGTCTTCAAACAAGTCCGGGAGTCGCTCCCGCTGAGCGTGATCGCCGCGGGTCTCGTCGGCATCGTGTTTGTGTTCTTTCTGGTTCTTCGTTTTCTGGGCAGCGGTCAAGCCACCAGCATTGCCGCGCAGTTGCGCGCGCTCATGTAGCCGTTCACCGAGCAAGGACAGAATGCCGTGTTCAGTGCCATCCTCCCCTTCCTGAAATCCAAACTGGCCGCCCTCGGCGCCGTCGTCGTCATCGTGCTGGTGATCGCCATCGGCGGCCCACGGCTGTTTCCCCGCTGGAGCCTGTGGTTCTACCTCGCGGCGCTGGCCATTCTGATCATCTTCCTGCTGTACCTGCTCGTCAAGGCGATTCAGGCGCGACGAAAAGCGCGCCTGTTGGAGGGCTTCCTCAAGAAGCAGGCCGACGACCAACTGCTGGCCGCCCGCCCGGATGTGAAAGACGAATTGGCGGCCATCCGGGAGAAGCTCGAACGCGCCCTGACCATGCTCAAACGCTCGAAGCTCGGTCGCGGGCGAGGCGGCGCCCAGGCGCTCTATGTGCTCCCGTGGTACATGATCATCGGCCCCTCCGCGGCCGGGAAATCGACGGCGTTGCGCAATTCCGGTCTGCACTTCCCGCCGGTCGATCCCGAAGCGGGAGAAGGAAACAAGGTCCGGGGACTGGGGGGGACACGCAACTGCGACTGGTGGTTCTCCAATGAGGGAATCATCCTCGACACCGCCGGGCGGTACACCATCTCCTCAGGCGGCGCCGACGACCGCGAGGAATGGTCCAGCTTCCTGACCATGCTGGCCAAGGCACGACCCCGCGCCCCGATCAACGGACTGATCCTCGCCGTCGCCGTCGATGAGATCCTGAAAGAGAGCGATGACGGTCGGGAGGAACTGGCGAAGAACCTGCGTCGCCGCATCGATGAGTTGATTCTGAAATTGGAAATCCTCTTCCCTGTCTACGTCGTCTTCACAAAATGCGACCTGATCGCGGGATTCGTCGAGTTCTTCGGCGGCCTGAGCCGTGTCGACCGCGAGCAGGTCTGGGGATACACGGGCAAGTACGAACCGACAAGCAAACCGGTGCATGAGGAGTTCGCCCGCGAGACCCATGCTCTGTTGGCGGAACTGGAGCGGCGCCGTCTGCGGCAACTGGCCACCGAGATCCGGCCGGCGCAGCGACGCGGCACCTATCTGTTCCCGCTCGAATTCGCCGCCGCGCTCAAGCCGCTGACCGCCTTCGTCGAGACACTGTTTGCCCCCAATCCCTACCAGCAGAATCCCCTGATCCGCGGGTTCTACTTCACCTCCGGTACACAGGAGGGGGCGCCGGTCGCCCAGGTGATGGCCGCCATGCGCCGCGACTTCGGGCTGCCGACTTCGGGACGCGAATACAGCGAGCCGGTTCCCGAGACCAAGGCATACTTCATCCGCGACCTCTTCGGTGAGATCATCCTGCCCGACGAATTGAACGTGCTGACGACGACGGCTGCCGGGCGACGCCGACGCACGGCACGATTCCTGGCGGTCGTCGCCATGACCGCGGCGACAGGGCTCCTCGGACTCGCGTTATTGACCTCCCATATGGGAAATCGGAGCGCCAATGCCCGGTTGCGTTCCCTGACGTCCGAGACGGCGATTGCCACCGGCGTGTACCCATCGTTCTCGCTCGACGCGCTCGACTCCCTGGAGAATCTGCGCGCGGCGCTGGAACGGGCCGAACGCGGCCCCGGCCTCTGGCGCCGGTGGGGGCTCTACTCCGGCGAGCCGGTGATCGAGGCGGCGCGCCAGGTCTATTTCAAACGGTACCTTCGGCTGTTCGTGGCCCCGTCCGCGCAGAAACTCGAAACCGAGTTACGCGGCACCGCGGCGCCGGTCACCGACGATGAGATGAGCCGGTATTTCCTGACGGCGACGGCGTACACGATGTTGACGCTGCCGCACGATTCGGTGTCGGCCGACATCGCGGCCCTGATCGAGGAGACCGATTCCGTCTGGAGTCCGACGATTCCCGAAGGCGAGCGGCCCCATCTCGACCAGTTGCTGCAGTCGCAGGTACGTTACTACTGGAAGCACCGGCGCGACGAATCTCTGCCGATGCGTGCCGCTGCCGATCCGGCCTTGCTGGCGGATATCCAGAGAATGACCGCCCGTTACTGGACGGTGGCCACGCTCTATCGCAAGATAATCACGGGGTCCAATGACGCGCTGGGGCCAGACTACACGATCACCGAGGCCGCTCCCGGTTCAACACGGCTGTCGGGCGGCCGGGTCGGCCTGGCGTTCACCGCCGAGGGGTGGAAGACGCAGGTGCAGCCGCGCATCGACACGATCGAAGCGGAAATCGCCGCCAACCCGGCGCTCAAGAGCGCCTTTGCCTCCACGCCAATCGACAAGCTCAAAGAGCAACTCACGGAGCGCTACGTCGACGAGTTCCGCTCCACATGGCGTACGTTCCTGGACGCCGCGCTCGTCCTCCCCATGAACGACCTGACCGCCGCTGGTGACGCGCTGGCCGAATTGTCGCAGGAAGGGACGCCGATGATCGGCGTAGTGCGCAAGATATACGCCCAAACGCACCTGCGTGGTCTCGGCGATCCCTTTGATCGCCGGATCGACGAGGCCTTTCGCCCACTCGGTCGCTTCCTCGGCGAAGTCGACCTGCAGAAGGGGGACAAGAGCGGCGCCCAAGCCTATTTGGAACTGATGAAGGACATGCCCGACAAGATCAAGGCCGCCCGCGACGGACTCACGCAACAGGCCAAGTGCGCCGGTCAGTATCGGAATCTGAAACTGGAATTTGAGAAACGCCAAGACAACGTCAAGCGCCTCGTCCAGGGCTCGGCGCTGGCACAGTCGGCGGCCGCTTTCCTGCGTCGCCCGTTGGATGTGGCGCAGCGCGCCGCCGTGGGCGAGGTTTGCAATTGCATCAACCAGCAGTGGGAAAACAACGTGCGCGCCAACTTCGCCCAACTCGCCGAGGCCTACCCCTTCAACCGCGCCAGCGAACGCGAAGTCTCCCAAGCGTCGGTCGTCTCATTCTTCAGCCCCAGCGGCCCATTCTTCGCCTTCAAACAGAGCGAGGCCGATCCGGCGATCGGCGAGGGCATTCCCCTCTCCGGTGAATACTCGTCGGCCTTACAAGCCGCGACAGCGATCCAGAATGTCATGCCGGGCCAGAACATCGAGATTCGCTTCCGCCTCACCGCCAGCAGCAGCTATCGCCTGGGATGGCAACTGCGCAGTTGTCAACTGACTTACGGAAGCGACGTGTTTGATTGGGTCCCGGGTCCGGACAAGCCCCATGACTATCGCTGGCCCAAACCGGGGGGCGGTGACGTCTCATTCAAGATCGACCCCGTGAGCGGTGCCTATGTTCCCCCGCTCAACTTCAGTGGCGACTGGGGACTGCTGCGTCTCTTGGATCAGGCCACGCAGTCCGGCGGACTCCTGCTTTGGGATTTCCCAACGAATACCGGAGAACGATTGCAGATGAAACTCGGGTTCTCTGGGTCCGATGCCGGTTTCATCTCCGACGGGCACTTCTCGCGTTTCCGGTGCCCGACACGCGTCTGTCCATAGGGCGGACATTGGGACTGAGTCTATGTGGGGGAAACCGGTTGCCCCGGTCGGGTTGTTTGGCAAGCTGCCATCCCATCCTGATTTTGTCCGCTTAAACGCGGGCGGGGCACTGCCGCGGGCGCTCGACACCTGGTTTGCCGAGGGCCTTCTGGAAATGCGCCGTACCGGGGCCGCATGGGAAGTACGGTTTGACGTGTCCCCGCCGATCTTCTTTATCTTTCGCGGCGGTCCCGGCACCGATGTCCTGGTCGGCGTCTGCCGACCGGGGCGCGACCGGAGTGGTCGGCGCTACCCGTTCGCCATCTTTGCCCAAGAGACGTTGGAGCGTGGCGGACGTGGCCTCCACCTGATTCCGGTCGGCCATACCCCCTTTCTCTTGGCCGCCAGCCGTTTGGCCACCGGCGAGTGCGCCGATGGCATCGACGACCAACGGGCGGGACGAATCCTCGCTTTAACGACCGCTTTGCCTCAGAATCCGGTTGAAGTGGGCCGTCGATTCACCGATCATCTTCGTAGTGTGACGATGGGGTCTTTCTGGCGGGATGTCTTCGGCGATACTGAGGACCCGCGCAAGTACCTGATTATCAAGAACCTGTTTGCCGCCCTCGGGCCTTGGCGCGGCGCTGACCCGGCACGGATGAACATGATCATCAAGTTTCCCCTCTCACCGGCTGCCACCGGGTCCTTTCTCCAGACCGCCATCTGGCTTTTGCTTGTGCGGGCCATCGTGGGTGAAGAGACGCTCTCACAAGCGGTCGTGTTCTGGCACGACGCGGTCGGTGCCGAGAGAATGGGATGCTATCTTCTGCTCCATCCGCCGGCGTCCTCGGTGTTCCCGATGGTGTTCGTGCCGTCGGGCCGCAACGATAATCTGTGGGACTTGGCACAGATCGGCGGAAGCGACCCCATGGCAGCCAGAACGGCATTGAGCGGCGACCTCCTCGTCGCACTGGATTCACCGTCGTACCCGATCCAGGAGTTCATCGAGCGCATCTGAGGATCGAACCTTGTCCGAGTTGAACGAACTGATCACGTTGGGGCAGGTCCCCATCCCTCCCGGTGAGAGCGCCGGACCGGTCCAGTACGACCCCGGCTATGAGGCGCTGCGAACCGAACTGCAGAAGCTCGATTCCGTCACGCAGGAGAAGGTGAACTGGAGCCAGGTCGTCGACACCAGCACTGAGATTCTCAAGAACCGCTCGAAACACCTGCTCGTCGCCGCCTACCTCGCCTTGGGGCTTTTGGAGAAGCACGACTACGCCGGATTGGCGGTCGGTCTGGAGATTTGCCGCGATCTGCTCACCAAGTTCTGGGAGTCGATGGAACCGCCCTTGGCGCGTAAGCGGGGCCGGATTGAGGCGATCGTCTGGCTCGGCGAGCGGGGCGGCAAGGCCGCCGAGGCCCGCAAGCCACGCGGCGATGAGAAAGAACCACTCGATCGCTGTGCCGCACTTCTTTCCGAGATCCAGCAGGCGCTGAATGAGCGGCTTGGCAACGATGCTCCGGGCTTGGGGGAACTGGAACGGGTCATCAAGCAGCACATTGCCGAGGCGGTTGCGGCAGCCAAGGGCGCCGAAGCCAAGCGCGCCCAAGCGGCCAAGATCGCCGCCGGGGAAATCGACGCCCAGACAACCCCGGACGATGCCCGTCGCATACTGATCAAAGTCAGCGGCAGCGTCCGACAGGCCTGCGAGATTCTGCGCAAGGCCGCACCCACCGACCCGTTGCCGTACCGTCTGGCGCGGGCGATCACCTGGTCGCAAGTGAAAGACTTACCTCCGAATACGAAAGGAACGACTCAGATTCCGGCTCCCCCCGCGGACGTCGTAGCCCGTCTCGGCGATCTGCACAGCAAAGGCGACTGGGGAGCCTTGCTCGACACCGCCGAGACGGCCTTCGCCAATAACCCCATCTGGTTGGATCTGCAGCGCTGGGTGGCGCAGTCACTGGGTGGCTTGGGGAGCGCCTATGATCCGGCCAGGAATGCGGTCACCGGGGAGTTGGCCATGCTACTCACCCGGCTTCCCGACCTCACCGAGTTGACGTTCGCCAACGGGACGCCTTTGGCGGCGACGGAAACGTGCAAGTGGATTGAGAGCGATGTTCGTGTCCATTCGGCCCCGACATCCGGAGCCGGAACATCAGCGATTACCGATGGGCTCCCCGAGAGATTGGCCGAGACAGCCCGCGATGCCCGCAAGCTGGCCAACCGGGGGCAATTGCCGGAGGCGGTCCGTTTGATGCAGGGTGGGATCGCCGCCGCCGGGCCACAACGGGCCCAGTTTCTGTGGCGTCTGGAATTGGCACGCCTCTGCTTGGATATCGGTCAGCCGGTGTTGGCCGTGCCGCTTTTGGAGGAGTTGGAGAACCTCATTGAACGCCATAGTCTTGAGGCATGGGAGCCGGCTCTTTGCCTGGCGGTCTATGGCCCCCTTTTGACGGCACGTCGGACACTTCTGAAGGACGCGCGTCGCACCACGCCGGAATTGGTGCAGAAGACCAACCAGTTGCACGATCGTCTCTGCCGGCTCGATCCGGCGGCCGCCCTGTCGCTGGAAGCAAAATGAACGGGTGCGCGCGGCCCCCCCGGCGTGTATATTAGAACTATCCAGGAGAAGATGAACATCAGATTCAAGAAAGGTGGAGGCCATGGCACAGGAAGGATCCGTTGCTCCCCGCGAACGCGTCAACATCGTCTACAAACCCGCCACCGGCGTGGACGAAGAGAAGGAGCTCCCACTGAAGATGGTGATGCTGGGCGACTACTCGCAGCGGCCGGATGACACACCGCTGGAGGAGCGCAAGCCGATCAACGTCGACAAGGACAACTTCAATGACGTCATGAAGGGGATGAAGCTCGGCGTCCGGATGAACGTGAAAAACGCGCTCTCCGTCGAGGAGGGAGCCGAGCTGCCGGTGGATTTGAAGATCGACAAGATCAGCGACTTCGGCCCCGAGGCCGTGGCGGCGCAGGTGCCGGAGCTCAACAAACTGCTGCAACTGCGCAGTGCTTTGTTGGCGCTGAAGGGGCCCCTGGGAAACGTCCCCGGCTTCCGCAAGAAGATCATGGACATCATGTCCGATGACGCCGCCCGCGAGCGGCTGCTCAAGGAACTGGGAGTCGGAGCATAACGAAGCCGTACTGACCGCGATGCGAAGGAGAAAGACCGATGGCTGAAGGACAGGAAAAGAAAGCGGCGGGTGCGGCGGAGGCCGCCGGCGGTTCGCTGGTCGAGGAAATCCTCTTGGAGACCAAGCTGCGCCCCGCCGACGAAGGGTTCGCGGTGGCCCGGGAGGGGATGCGCGAACTGATCGCCCTGCTGGCGACCCCGGAGAAGAAGGGGGAACGCGTCCAGCAGAAGATCGTCGATGAGATGATCTCGGAGATCGATCACAAGATGAGCCTGCAACTCGACCAAATCCTCCACCACCCGAGCTTCCAGAGTCTGGAATCGGCGTGGCGGGGGCTGAAGCTCGTGGTCGACCGCACCGACTTCCGCGAGAACATCAAGATTGAGCTGCTCAACGTCTCCAAGGAAGACCTGCTGCACGATTTCGAGGATTCTCCCGAAGTGCCCAAGTCGGGGCTGTACAAGTTGGTCTACTCACGGGAATACGGGCAATTCGGCGGCTCGCCGGTGGGAGCGCTGATCGCCAACTACGAGTTCGGACCGGGATCGCAGGATGTGGCGCTGTTGCAGTACTGCGCCTCGGTCGGCGCGATGTCACATTCGCCGTTCATCGCCGCCGCCGGACCGCAGTTCTTTGGCGAGGATTCCTGGCTCAAGTTCCCGAACCTCAAGGACCTCAAAGCGATCATGGAGAGTCCGCTGTACACCAAATGGCGCGGCTTCCGGGAATCGGAGGACTCACGCTATGTCGGCCTGACCGTCCCGCGTTTCCTGCTGCGCCTGCCGTACAGCAAGGCCGACAACCCGGTCAAGACATTCGACTACAACGAGACCGTCACCGACAACCACGAGAACTATCTCTGGGGAAACACCGCCTTCACGTTCGCCACGCGGCTGACCGACTCGTTTGCCAAGTGGCGGTGGTGCCCGAACATCATTGGCCCCAAGGGCGGAGGCGCGGTCGAGAACCTGCCGATCCACACCTTCGAGGCGATGGGTGAAGTGCAGGCCAAAATCCCCACCGAAATCCTGATCACGGAGCGTCGTGAGTTCGAGCTGGCCGAGGAGGGATTCATCGGCCTGACGATGCGCAAGGATTCCGACAACGCCTGTTTCTTCTCGGCCAATTCCTGCCAGAAAGCCAAGTACTTCGGCACCTCGGCCGAGGGACGGGAGGCCGAGCTCAATTACAAGCTCGGCACCCAGCTTCCCTACATGTTCATCATCTCGCGCCTGGCGCACTATCTCAAGGTCATCCAGCGCGAGAACATCGGCTCCTGGAAGGAGCGCACCGATCTGGAGCGCGAGCTCAATGATTGGATTCGCCAGTACGTGGTGGACATGGACAATCCCAAGCCGGGAGTGCGCAGCCGCAAGCCGTTGCGCAAAGCCCAAGTCACCGTCGAGGACGTCGAGGGGAATCCCGGCTGGTACAAAGTCGATCTGAAGGTCCGGCCCCATTTCAAATACATGGGATCGGACATCACGCTGTCCCTGGTCGGCAAGCTCGACCAGAAATAGGCGCGGACGCCCCGCGCCGGGTGCTGACACCGGATCGCGCCGCATCCCACCGGGACGCGGCGTGTATACGGCGGCCGTTCATCGGAGGAACCCGGCATGCCGATGCCCTGCTATTTGACGATCCCCGAGTACCCGGGCTCGTGCGTCCAGGAAGGCCATGAAGATTGCATCTTCGTGGAGGCGGTGCAGCACAATGTCTCCGTCCCGGTCGACCCCCACTCCGGATCGAAGATCGGCCACCGCATGCACCGGCCGCTGCGCATCACCAAGGCGATCGACAAATCGTCGCCCGGCCTGTTCAAGGCGATGACGACCGGCCAGACGCTGGAGAAGATCACGCTCGACTTCTACCGGATCGACAACACCGGCGTGGAGGAGAACTACTATCGCATCACGCTGGGGGATGTCCACGTCGTCGACGTCGTCCTGGAGGTGCCCAATTGCGCCGTGCCGGCCAACGACGCCCTCCCGCACATGGAACATGTGGCCTTCACCTACCGCACGATCACCTGGGAGCACCTGATCGACAGCGTGGTGGAGATGGATGAATGGTATGTCCAGGGGGATTGACCATCTCCACGGCCGACGCGCCGCGATGGACATGCGAAATGCAGACAAGAATTCACTGTTTTCGACCGTCGCGGGGGTGTAGAATCTCAAACGGCAACCGCGACGGACGTTCGCCCATGCCAACAACCAACAACCACCCGTAGGAGGGAACCACCATGCCGATGCCATTCTACATGACGCTGGAAGGGTACGACCAGGGAGCGATCGAAGGGTCGTGTGACCAGGCCGGACGCGAGGGGACGATCCTCTGTCAGGCGCTGACCCACGAAGTCTCCATCCCCCGCGACCCGCAGTCGGGACAGCCCTCGGGGCAGCGCGTGCACAATGCGCTGACCTTGACCAAGTACTTCGACAAGGCCTCGCCCAAGCTCTATCAAGCGCTGACCCGTGGTGAACGGATGAAGAACGTCACCATGAAGTGGTACCGCATCGACGTCACCGGCACCGAGCAGCACTACTTCACGATCAAGCTCGAGGACGGCATCGTCGTATCCATGAAACCCTCGGTCCCGAACTGTCTCGATCCTCATTACGCCAGTTATGGCCACATGGAGGATGTCAGCTTCACGTACCGCAAGATCATCTGGACGTGGGAGCCGGACGGGATCGAGTCGGAGGATGACTGGAAGGTCCGCAAGACCTGATCGACCGCGGGCGTCGCAACTGATTGCGGCCGTCGTGCAGGACCACGGGGCGGAGGACTGCCGCAGACGTGTTGGTTGAAGAAACGCGCTGCGGCAGTTGAGCACAAACGGTCGTATTCGGGAGGGCGAGGCTCCCGCCGAGCCGCTCTTTCTTGTGCGAACAGATCCCGGCTCAGCAGGAGCTTCGCCCTCCCGCTGGACCGGGGACGTGAGTTGGTACATGATCAGTGAACGCACCCTGTTTGAGCGTCTCGCCGATCCCGATCCCCCGGGAGGTCGACGACTGGGGATTGACCCGGGCCGGTTGAAGCGCTCCGTGCTCTCGCATCTGCGCAAGATGCTCAACAGCCGTCACGGTCACGCCCCGGCGCAACCGGACTACGGCATCCCCGACCTGAACGAGTTCATGTTCGCGTATCCCGACTCGATCGGGCCGATGCGTCTGGCGATTGAACGTTCCATCGAGAAGTACGAGCCGCGACTGCGCAACGCCAAGGCGGCCTGGGTGGCCGATCCCGACAATCCCTTGAACATCCGCTTTGAGATCGCGGCCCGACTGATCACCGAGGACGAGAACATCCCGGTCGCCTTCTCCACGAGTGTTGGGACCGCATCCAGTCTCGATATCGAGGAATCATAACCGCCGGCGCTGGGTGCCACCATGTTCAATAAGTACTACCAGGATGAGCTGACCTACCTGCGCGAGATGGGGCAGGAATTCGCCCGCGCCCACCCGCAGGTGGCCCACATGCTGGCCGAGACCGGAACGGACCCGGACGTGGAGCGGTTGCTGGAGGGTTTTGCGTTCCTGACCGGCCGCATCCGGCAGCGTCTCGATTCCGAACTGCCGGAGTTGACGCACGCGCTGGTCAGTCTGTTGTGGCCGCACTACCTGCGCCCGATTCCGTCACTGTCGATCGTACAGTTCGAGCCGCGGGCGGCCCTGCAGGATGTGCAGGTCATCCCGCGCGGGACGCCCCTCGAGTCGGACCCGGTCGAGGGGACACGGTGTCGGTTTCGCACGACCGCCGATGTTCACCTATACCCATTCACGCTCGACTCAACCACCTTGGAAGTTCCTCTGGCGCAGCCGGCGGTACTGCGTCTCGGCTTCACTCTCGGGCCACAGGTCAACCTCGCCAAGGCCGGTTTGGGACCGTTGCGACTCCAACTCCACGGCGAGGCACCGGTTGTCACCCTCCTGTATCTCTGGCTGGTGCGGCATGTGCGCCGGATCATTCTGCGTGCCGGGGACAGGCAAGTGACCCTGCCGGGCGACTCATTGTCGCCGGCCGGATTCGCCGACGATGAGACGCTCTGGCCCTATCCCGCCGAGGCGTTCTCCGGGTATCGCCTGCTGCAGGAGTACTTCGCGCTCGCGGAGCGATTCCACTGTGTTGAGATCGCCGATCTGGCACCGCTGGCCGGGCTCGACGTCGCCGGACGGTTCGAGATCATCGTCGAGTTCGCGAACAAGCCGCCGGACGAGTTGAGGGTCAAGCCGGGGATGCTGCGCCTCGGTTGTACCCCTGTGGTCAATCTGCTGAGTGCCAAGTCGGCACCGATCCGCGTCGATCATGAGAAGACCGAGTACCGGCTGCGTCCCGATCTCCCCAATCCGCCGCACTACGAGATATTCTCGGTCGATCGCGTCGTCGGTTGGGAGAAGGGGACGGTTGTGGAGCATGAATACCGTCCGTTCTTCTCCTATGATCATACGCGCGGCAACGGTGGGGATTACTACCACGTCCGGCTGCGTCCGGCCACGGTCGGCGCCGGCACCGATACATATCTGACGTTCTCCGTCGATACACCGTCCGGGTTGATGCCGGGCACGGAGACGCTCACCGCTGATCTGACCTGCACCAACCGCAATCTGCCGGAGAAGCTGCGTCCGGGGGACATCCGTGTCCCCACCTCCGAGTCGCCCGGGTTCGCGGCCTTCCAGAACATCGCGCGCGTGACCCCGCTGGTCGCCCCGCCGCTGGAGGATCGGTTGCTCTGGCATCTGATCTCGCACATGTCGCTGAACTACCTCTCGCTGGCGAAGGTCGAGTCGCTGCGCTCTCTCTTGACGATGTACAATTTCCCGGCTCTCGTCGACCGGCAGGCGGCCCGCACCAATGAACTGCGTCTGTCCGGCATCAGCGCCGTGCGCGCCCGGCCCGACGATCTGCTCCGTCACGGCGCCACCTACCGGGGCGTGGCCATCGAATTGGACATGCTCGAAGACCACTTCGCCGGGGAAGGCGAGATGTTTCTCTTTGCCTCCGTGCTCGACCGTTTTCTCAACCTGTTCGCCACGTTGAATGCCTTCACGCGCCTCTCGGTACGCGGGATGCAGAAGGGCACAGTGTATTCATGGCCGCCGACTCTGGGACAGGCCCCGTTGGTGTGACCGCGGCGATCGCCGCGCGCGCCCCCCATTTCGCCTTCTTGCAGGCGGTGTGGTTGCTGCACCGTACGCATCCCGACGCGGCACCCCTGGGCCATCAGGGGCCGCCGGATCGCGAGCCGGTCCGTCTGCGCCCCAGCGCCTCGCTTGCCTTTCCCCCCGGCGACATTGAGTCTCTGGAAGTGCGTCCCGACTCGTCGCCGCCGTGCCGTCTCCACACGACCTTCATGGGACTCTATGGGGCACATTCACCCCTCCCCAGCTACTATTCCGAGGAGATTCTCCGGCGCACCGGCGATGAGGAAGACCACACCACCCGGGCCTTTCTCGACATCTTCAATCACCGGCTACTGTCGCTGTTATACCGTGGCATTCTCAAGTATCGGGGGCATTTACTCTTCACCCTCAACGGCAATGATGAATATTCTTGGCGCCTCTTTGCCCTATCGGGCCTGACCCCGGAGGGAGTGCTGGAATCCACGGAGCTCCCGGCGCCCCGTCTGTTGCGTTTCGCCGGACTCTGGTGTCGGATGCGCCGCACCGCCAGGGCGTTGGCGACCGTCCTGTCCGTCTGGTTCGGCGGCCTTCCCGTCCGTGCGCGCGAATGTGTATCGCGGTGGGTCTACCTTCGGGATGATCAGCTATCGCAATTGGGCCGTCGGGGATGCCGCTTAAGCAACGATGCCGTCATTGGATTGCGAGTGGCCGACCATGCCGGCAAGTTCCGCGTGACGATCGGGCCGGTCGATTTCGACACGTATCGTACCTTCCTTCCCGGCGGGGAGAATCTCGATGTGGCCCGCAAACTGACGCGCCTGGCGAGTGGAGATTGGCTCGATTCCGATACCGAGGTCGTCCTACGCGGCGAGGATACCTCACGGTTGGGACTGACGTTGTCGGTGTCGTCGCATCTGGGTTGGACGACCGGGTTGTTCTCCCGGCCGGGTACGGACCTGTCCGTTGTCTTTGCCTGAGATGTCCGTGAATAGAGCCCGCCGCCGCATCTGCTGAGTACACCGAAAGGACAAAGCATGGCCAAGATCGAACCAAAATCGCTCATCGACCGCCTGAACCCGTACTGCCGCGAGGCCATGGAGAATGCGACCGGCCTCTGCGTCGCCCGTTCACACTATGAAGTCACCGCGGATCACGTCCTGTTGAAACTGGTCGACAACCCACAGGCCGATGTCCAGAATATCCTCCGCCATTTTGAAATCGAGCCGGCCCGGGTCATCGGGGCCCTGCAGCACAATGTCGAAGGCCTGCGCGCGGGAAACACCGGCAAGCCGGTCTTCTCCCCCCGGCTGTTCGAATGGATGCAGGAGGCATGGACCGTCGGCTCGCTGGCCCTAAATGAGCCGGCGCTCCGCTCCGGGACGCTCCTGCTGTCATTGATCGAGAATGCTTCGCGCTACCTCCAGGGCGGCGACATACTGGAACTGGCGCCGATCGACACGGCCGTGCTGCGGAAGGAGTTCGCCGACATCGTCGCGGCCTCCGCGGAGGCCACGCGGGCGCGGGGCGCGGCCCCGGGCGTCGCCGCCGGCGAGGGAGCAGCGCCCACTGGTGAAGGGGCGTTGGGACGATTCTGCATCGACTTCACGGCCAGGGCAAAAGCCGGAGAGATCGATCCGGTCTTCGGGCGCGACCGCGAAATCCGCCAGATGGTCGACATCCTTGCCGCGCGCCGCCGCAACAACCCAATCGTCGTCGGCGAATCGGGGGTCGGCAAGACCGCGGTTGTCGAGGGGCTGGCGTTGCGCATCGTCGAAGGCGGCGTCCCCTCGTTCTTGGCCGAAGTCTCACTCTTGGTGCTCGACCTGGGCCTGTTGCAGGCAGGCGCCGGGGTCAAAGGGGAATTTGAGAATCGGCTAAAACAGGTAATCACCGAAGTGAAGGCGTCACCCAAGCCGGTCATCCTCTTCATCGATGAAGCCCATACACTGATCGGCGCCGGCGGACAGGCGGGTGGCTCGGATGCCGCCAATCTTCTCAAACCGGCGCTGGCGCGCGGAGAATTGCGGACCATTGCCGCCACCACTTGGTCGGAATACAAGAAGTACTTCGAAAAAGACCCGGCGCTGGCCAGCCGTTTCCAGTTGGTGAAGCTCGATGAACCGTCAGTCACCGAGACCATTGTCATGCTCCGGGGCCTGCGCGAGAAGTACGAAGCGGCGCACAATGTCCATATCCCTGACAGCGCCCTGGTGGCCGGTGCCGAGTTGTCCGGTCGCTACATCTCCGGACGTTTGCTCCCGCGCAAGGCGGTCGATCTCATCGACACCGCCGCCGCGCGCGTCAAAATCGGCCTGACGGCCCGCCCGGACACACTGGAGGACACCGACCGCCAGATTCAGACCTTGACGCGCGAACGCGACGCCCACCGCCGCGACCTGTCCACCCGCGGTCTCCCCGATGACGATCGCATCGCCGATCTGAATGGCAGGATCGAGGCGCTGCAGGGCGAGCTCAAGCAGTTGACCGATCGCTGGCTGACTGAAAAAGAAGCGGTCGACCGCTACCTCGAATTCCGCAACCGCGCCCTCGGGAACGACGGGGAGGGGAAAGCGACCAAGGCACCGGCCGGCGATGAACTCCAGAAGGCGATGGCGGAGCTGGAGAAAGTCCAGGGCGCCTCGCCGATGATCCCGTTGGAAGTCACGGCAGACGTGGTCGGCAAAGTCGTCGCCGACTGGACCGGCATTCCGGTCGGCAAGATGGTCAAGGATGAAGCCCAGACGATTCTCACCTTCGATGAACGCTTGAAAGAGCGGATCAAGGGACAGGATTTCGCGGTGCAGGCGGTCGCCACCGGGATCCGTGCCGCCAAGGCGGGGTTGCAGGACCCCAGCAAGCCGATCGGCGTCTTCCTCTTTGTCGGCCCCTCCGGGGTTGGCAAGACCGAGACGGCGCTCGGCGTCGCCGACTTGCTGTTCGGCGGCGAGCGCTTCATGACGACCATCAACATGTCGGAGTTTCAGGAGAAGCACACGGTCTCGCGCCTCATTGGCTCGCCGCCTGGATATGTCGGCTTCGGCGAAGGCGGCGTTCTGACCGAAGCGGTGCGGCAGCGCCCCTACTCCGTCGTCCTGCTCGACGAGGTCGAAAAGGCCGACCCCGAGGTGATGAATCTCTTCTATCAGGTCTTCGACAAGGGGATGCTCGCCGACGGCGAGGGACGGGTGATCGATTTCAAGAATACGGTCGTCTTCCTGACGTCCAATCTGGCGACCGACCTGATCACCGAGATGGGTTTTCGCGAGCCGCCGCCGTCGCACGATGAAGTAACGACGGCGATCCGCCCGGTGCTCAACCGGCATTTCAAACCGGCGCTGGTCGGACGCATGACCATCGTTCCTTTCTTCCCGCTCAAGCCGGAGGCCATCAAGCGGATCGCCGTGCTCAAGCTGGGACGACTCGTTGATCGCATGCGCGAAAGCCACAAGATGACCTTGGCCTATGATGATGCGGTCATCGACACGATCACGGCCCGCTGCACCGAGGTGGAGACCGGCGCGCGCAATATCGACCACATCATCCAGGGGACGCTGCTGCCGCGCATTTCCACCGAGATTCTCCAGCGAATGACCGCCGGACCGCTCCCGGAACGCCTGCAGATCGGGATCGGCGACGGCGGTGATTTCACGCTGACGTTTGGCAATGGTTCTTGAACCCCCGTAGGGGCGTATGGCAATACGCCCCTACTAAACACGAGAGATGACCGCGGACAGCTCCGACGGCACTGGGAAGGCAATGGCAATCCCTGATCACATCAACGACGTTGCCGTTGAGTTCGCACCGGGGGTCAACCGGCAGGTGCAGCCCGCACTGGTGGATCTCCTGATGGCCGCGATTCATCCGGGGGTGGCGTTGCCGTTTGCGCTGGACGCGGTCTTCATCAGCTCTGCTGCTGATCATCATGTGCCGCCCAGCCGACATGTCTCCGGACATGCGGTCGACATCTCACGTGTCAATCACAAGCGTCTGGCCCTCTTCTATCCGGGCGACGGCGAGGTGCGGGGGATCGTCGATGCTCTGATCGCCGCCTTCCAGATCTGCGGACCGACATTCGTCGCGCGCGAGATCTTCGGCCCCGGGCCGGACACACGCGGAATCAAACTCAAGCTGGGGCGCCCCTGGCCGGGGGTGAAAGACCACCTCGACCATATCCACCTCTCCGAGGGAGATCGGGCGTCGATCTCCGGTTGCCCGTGGTATGTTCAGCCGGCGGGATCGGGGTCCACGGGAGTCGTGTCATGAGCCGCGAATCGTTCATTAGCGACATGCAAACGGCGCTCGCACGCAGTCCGGCACTCCGCCGGGGTCAACCGGGAGAGGATGACTTGCAGGCATACTTCGCCACACTGCGTGGCGATCCCGACGCAGCGCTGGCCGCATACCGTGAGTACGCGGCGTCGTTCTATGTGCACATCGCGCACACCTCCGCCGGAGCGGGTGCCGATGTCTCCTGGCCCGGAGGCGCCTGTGACCGGTGGAGCGAGCTGGTCGCCCGGCCGAGCCATCAACACCGGCGCATCATCGACTGCGAGGGATTCGCCTACATCGCCGCCGAGCTCCTCCCGTCCGCCGGGTGGACGCTGCTCGGGTATGCCGTGATCTATCTGGCGACGACGACCGACCCGGAGGATTTCCATATGGTGGCGGTCCTCGAGTATCCGGGAGCGACGCCGCGTCGCGTGTACATCGGCAGTGAACGCACCAGCACCAGTTGGTTATCCGAAGCCAATGCCGTCTTCCCGCAGGGATCAGTGAATGCGCGCAGCACCGGTGTTCATGACGAGCCGCAGGACGCCATCGAAGAGATGCAGGAAGAGATCGAATCCGGCGCGGCCATTGAGGTGGCGCCATTGACCGAGCGCCGCTCCCATGTACCGGAATTGCGCGGGGAATAGCGAGGCCACCGATGACACCGACACAGGCCGATTTGGCGATCTTCACCTTCCAATCGCAAGGATACAGTGACGAATTGCGCGTCGTGCGCTTCAACGGCAGCGAGGGGATCAGTGAGCTGTTCCACTTCGGCATCCAACTGGCGGCCCGCGATCCCGACGTTGACCTGGATGCGATCGTCGGTCTCCCCGCGCAACTGGACATCCACCACGGCGACGAGACCCGTTCGATCTATGGCATCGTCAACCGGTTCGAGCAGGGGGCGGCCAGCGGGATCTTCACGCCCTACTTCGCCGAGCTGGTGCCCACGGTCTGGACACTCACGCAACGGGCCCAAAGCCGGATCTTTCAGCACCTCAACGTGCAGGACATTGTCCGCAAGGTCCTCACCGACGCCAAAGTCAAAAGCGACCATTTTCGCTTCGCCCTGCAGCGCTCCGACTATGTCAAGCGCGACTACTGTGTCCAGTATCGGGAGACCGACTGGAATTTCATCGCGCGCCTCCTGGAGGAGGAGGGGATTTTTTACTTCTTTGAACACAAGGACGGCAAGGACGTGCTGGTGATGGCCGATTCGAGCCAGGTGCATGTGCCGATAGCCGGCAACAAGACGGTGGTGTTTCGTGACCCCACCGGTCTGGTCGAGGCCGAGGAGTTTATCCACGACTTCCGCTATTCCCAACATCTCCGTCCGGGAAAGGTCACGCTGCGTGATTTCAACTTCGAGCGCCCGACGCTCGATCTGATGCGCGATGAGTCCGCCGCGCGGAATCCGGAGCTGGAAATCTACGACTACCCCGGCCTGTACCAGGAGCGGGGGCCGGGAGGACAACTGGCCCGCGTCCGCAAGGAAGCGACGCAGACACGCCGTTTGATGGGCGTGGGGCAGAGCATCTGTCGCCGCCTGATTCCGGGGTGCTTGTTTACGATGTCCGAGTGCCCCCGGGGTGTGCTCAACCAGGAGTATCTCCTGATCTGGGTTCAGCACGAGGGCTCGCAGCCGCTCGGACAGGACGAGGCGGCCGGGCGATTCGCCTATGACAACCGCTTCCGCTGCATTCCGTCGGGGACGCCATTCCGTCCCCTGCGCAAGACGCCGAAGCCGGTCGTGGAGGGCTCGCAGACCGCAGTTGTCACCGGCCCCGCCGGCGAAGAAATCTACACCGACAAGTACGGCCGCGTCAAAGTGCACTTCTTCTGGGACCGCGAGGGCAAATCCGACGACACCGCGTCCTGCTGGATCCGCGTCGCACAATTGTGGGCGGGATCAAGCTGGGGCGCGATGTTCATCCCCCGCATCGGCCACGAGGTCATCGTCGATTTCCTCGAGGGCGATCCCGACCGCCCCATCATCACCGGCCGCGTCTACAACGGCGACAACATGCCGCCGTATGGACTCGACGCGGAGAAGACCAAGAGCACGATCAAGTCCAACAGCTCGAAGGGGGGCGGCGGTTTCAACGAGTACCGCTTCGAGGACAAGAAGGGTTCTGAGGAAATCTACCAGCACGGCCAGAAGGACCTGACCATCGTCACCGAGAACGACAAGAACCAAAGCACCGGCCACGACGAAACGCTGAAGATCGGTCATGACCGTAGCAAGGAAGTCGGCAACAACGAGAAGACCAAGATCGGCGTCGACCGCACTGAGACCGTGGGCAGCAACGAGAGCATCACGATTGGCGCCAACCGGACGGAAAACGTCGGCGGCAATGAGAACATTACAATCAGCGGCAACAGGACCGAGAACGTGACCGGCAATGAGAGTATCACGATCGGCGGCAGCCGCGGCGAAAAGGTCGGCGGCAATGAGAGCATCCAGATCGGCGGCAGCCGCAGCGAGCAGGTCGGGGGCGCCGAGAAGATCACGGTCGGCGCATCCCGCAAGACTCAGATTGGCGCCAGCGATAAGATTCAGATCGGCGCAAACCACGTAGTTCTTGTCGGCGGCAATGAGAAGATCACCATCGGCGGGAGTATGGTCGAGAAAGTCGGCGGCAAGGTGAAGATCACGGCGGACGGGCCAATCACGCTGCAATCAGGCGGAGCCAAGATCATGCTCAAGCCGGACGGTACCATCAACATCAACGGCAAGGACATCACCATCAAGGGATCGGGAAAGATCACCGCCAAGGCATCCGGGAACATGACCTTGAAGGGCCAGAAGATCCTCGAGAATTGAAGATCGCGGGAGGAACAATGACGCCGACGACCACTTGGGAACAATCGATCCGGGCCGGTCACGGGGTTGTGGTCACAACGATCCAACGTGTCGACTCGGGCGGAGTGGCATGGGTCCATCGGCCCGATCAGCCGCCGGCCGCGGCCCGGATCACGACCGCGGTCACAACGGTCGGATTGCGGGAAGCGGCAGAAAACGGCGCGCCGGTGGTGGTAGCGTTCGAGGGAGATGACGATCGACGACCGATCATTCTCGGCATCCTACAGACCGGGGAATCAGCCGTCGAAGCCTGCGTCGATGGGCGCCGGGTTGTCCTCACGGGAGAGGAAGAAGTGACCTTGCGCTGCGGCGAAGCGTCGATCACGCTGACCAAGGCGGGCAAGATCATTCTGCGCGGCGCCTATGTCTCATCGCGCTCCTCGGGGGTCAATGCGATCAAGGGTGCCTCCGTACGGATCAACTAAGGAAGTGCAACGGGCAGGCGACTGCCACGCACCGTTGACGTTGGGGATGACAATGCGGGTCTTCGCGTGGATGAATCCCTCACCCCAGCCCTCTCCCGGAGGGAGAGGGGGAATGATAACCTCTCCCTCCGGCTTGCGCCGAGCAGCGTCGAGGGGGAGAGGTCGATCCGCCGCAGGCGGATCGGGTGAGGGGCTCTTGCTTCGGTCCCATCTGTTCGAGTTCCTATCGACAGGTGAACTGTCAAGGGAGTGATCCCGGCATGTGGACCGTCACCAACAAGACCCCGTTCGCCGCCGATCGCACACTCGTGTGCGACCGCGACGGGGCCATGAACTGGGTGGTCGTCGTCAAGGGGACTTTCCTGATACACCCCGACGGTTCCACGGTCGTCGCCGATGAACAGGTGCCGGTTTGCATTGAGCCGGTCTACCGCGGTGAGCCGGACACCTCGAGTCTGCTCTACGACATCGACGTCGTGCAGACCAAGCCCACCACGGACATCCTGCTCCACGGGCATGCCTATGCCCCCAAGGGTCAACCCGCGTTCGCCCTCGACGCCACCATGCAAGTGGCCGGGATCACCAAGACTGTGCGCGCCACCGGTGACCGCACCTGGGAACGCGCCGTGGCCGGTCTGCGACTCACCGATCCGCAGCCGTTCCTCAAGATGCCGATCACCTATGAACGCGCCTTCGGCGGCGGCGACAAACCCACGCCCGACGTCAAGAACCCCCGTTGGGACAGACGCAATCCCGTGGGTGTCGGCTACGCCGCCAACTCCGATGCCCTGATCGGCCAACCGGCGCCGAATATCGAAGACCCGCAACAACCGATCTCCGCCGTGAGGATCAAGACCCATCCCATCGGCTTCGGCCCCATCGGCCGACACTGGGTCCCGCGCGTCGATTGGGCCGGGACATACGATGAGACATGGGAGAAGGAGCGTCTGCCGCTTCTGCCGCGCGACTTCGATGATCGTTTCTATCAGTGCGCCC
>JBFMGX010000025.1 GCA_040752595.1 Candidatus Zixiibacteriota bacterium | reverse complement strand
CCAGGTTGTTGGAAGAGTATCGGGAGAAAGTTGAACAGGCGAGGCAGAGAAGGCTTCGTCACAACCGCGCGGAGGCCGGCGTCAGACCATCAACTTTTTTGGCCGAATTTGTCTGACACAGGACATGAAAGGGACAATCCCGGTGAGATCTTGCCGTCAAGTGCAGAGTATAAGATCGCACACTGGAAATCAGCTCACAAGGAGAAAGACCCGTGCCGATTGGCACGGGCCTCCCGTTTCCCCACCACGATACGCCAGGGTCAATGGATCGTCAGTTGATCCAACAGACCTTGGACGTGATAAACCTTGTCCAAGATGTACAGGACATACCGGATGTCGACGACGATGCTGCGTTTGACGGGGGGATCGAAGAAGTAGTCGCCCGCGACGCCTTCCCAATTCGAGTCAAAATCGAGACCGATCAACTCGCCCTTGCCGTTCATGACCGGGCTGCCGGAATTGCCGCCGGTGCCGTCATCGGTGGTGAGGAAGTTCACCGGTACGCCGCCGATGCTCGGGTCGTTGTACTTGCCGAAGTCACCGGACTTGTAGGCATCCAGAAGGGCCTTCGGGCTGGCGAAGGGCTCTTCGCCCGTTTCCTTGTCAATGACTCCCGCCAACGTCGTGATGAACTTGTAGGTGACGGCGTCGGCCGGCATGTACCCTTCGACGTCGCCGTAGGCGAGGCGGATGGTGCCATTGGCGTCCGGGTACATTGATCCCTGCTTCCATTCTAAGAGAGCCGCAAGGTAACGCGGCCGCAGCCGTTCGACGGCGCCACCGAAGGCCTTGTTGCGGTTGATGATCTCCTCGTTGTCGTCGTAGATGTCGCGCGCCAGGTTGAGGAATGGGTCATTCAGCGCCATCAGTTGGGCGGTCGTCATGTCGAACATCTTGAGACGTTCCTCGGCGGTGCCGATCTTGGTGTGGTCGAAGAGATTGGCGATAAAGGAGTTGATGACGGCGGCGGTGTCGCTGCCGGCAGTAAGCGTGATGTTCTTATCCATCCCCTTGATGCGCTGACCGGCGGGAAGGCGTATGACGCGCCAGGTCAGGTACTCCAGTACACGGCGGTCGGCAGAGGGTGCCAGCGTGTACTGCGCTTCCTCCAAGTTGCGCTTCAGGTTGGCCACGTTGCGTTCCATGAATCCCGGTTCACGCTCGGCATCTGGCTTGGCCTTTTCGATGCTCCACTTGTACAGTGTCTGCGCCAGTCCGTAGTGGTCGGTGAAACCCAGAAGCCCGATCAGCCGCTGCTTTTCCCGCCAATTGTCAAGGTCGGCATACAGCACAGCGATGCTGGGGAGGATGTCGCCGTACTTCTTGACCCGCGCGGGATCGGCTTTGATGAACGCGGTCAGGTCGGCGTCCTGTTTGCGCTTGACGTCGAGGAGATTCGCTCGACGCAGGCCGCGGAGCACGCCCTGGCTGTTCTTCAAAGCGTTGTTGAGGCCCTTGATGGTCCCGGCGACCTTGAGCGCGGTCGTCGAGTCGTTGCGTCCGGCCTCCTCCAACAGGGCGACCAGCTCGGTGAAGTCCTTGATCGTTTGGGGATGGTTGTAGTTGACGTGCTCATTGATCGAGTACGAATCCCGATAGCGGTACGTGCCGCCCGGATAGCCGAGCATCAGCGTCAGGTCGCCTTCGGCGCGCGGTGCCGAGGAGATGGTCAGGTAGGTGGTGGACTTGTACGGCACATTCTGCTCAGAATAGGTCGCGGACTTGCCGTCCGGCGCCACATAGGCGCGCAGGAAGGAGAAGTCGCCGGTATGACGCGGCCACATCCAGTTGTCGATATCGCCGCCGAACTCACCGATCGCCTGTGGTGGGATGTAGACGATACGCACATCCTGGATGCGGAACGATGTGACCAGAACGTGCTGCAATCCGGAGTGGAAGGTCGCGACCCAGCAACGAACGTCGCCGCCCGCCTTTTCTTCGCGCTTGACGATCTCCGACTTCTTCTTGTCGATCGCCTTATATCGCTCCAAGTCGGACATGCCGGGCTTGGCTGCCGAGAGGACTTCCTTCGTCACGTCGCGGAACGATTTGGTGATGAAGGCCTGGTAGCCGATGGCAGGGATCTCTTCGGCACGGGTCCTGGCCCAGAAACCATCGCGGAGGTAGTTCTGGTCGACGCTGCTTTGTTGCTGGATGGCGCCGAAGGCGACATGGTGGTTGGTGATGATCAGCCCGTCGGTAGAGACGAACGATCCGGTTCCACCGCCGACTTGGACGACCGCGGCGGAGATCCCACCGTCCTGCTCATTGAAGATCTGTTCCGGGGTGAGTTGCATGCCGCGGGCCTTCAGGGCGGACAGATCGATCTTGTTCAGCTCGAAGAGCGGCCACATCCCTTCGTCGGCCATGGCACTGCCGATTCCGGCCACGATCAGGACCGCGACCCAAACCACCAGCGTACGCAATCTGTGCATCATGCCTCCTTGTGTATGGCTTGTTGCCGGTTTGCTGCCTCTGTCATCCACTCCCGGTGAGGGACGGGTAGCTTGTGCGCGAAGGTACGTATTCCCAGAGTCCCGGTTCAACCCTTTTCCGGATCGAACCTCCAGTTGCCTACGTGTTATCGCCCAATAGGTTTCAGCCGAGGGCCGATCAGTCGGATGGATTCTCGGACGTGGAGCGGCGGCAGGCGGCCGCCGTGCCCGATGACACGGCACAGCGGGAGGTCGACACTATCGGGACAAAAACTGTGGTCTTGAGAACCGATTCACTTGCTTTTTTGTCGAATTTTGCGTCCCTTAAACGGCGATGTTGTGAGGGCCATGCGACCGTGAGACACCCGACCCGATTCGTGATTCTGTTGGCGGCCAGCTTATTGCTTCTGGTCGCGGTCCCCGCCGTCATACGGGCCCAGCCAAAATCCTGCTACTCCTGCCACCAGGAGAAGGCCGGGGAATACAACCGCAAGTACCGTCACGCCCCGGTCGCCAAAGAGGACTGCGAGGCCTGCCACCTGCGTCACGGCTTCGCCAACATGCTGGTGCTCAAGAAGACGGGCAAGGCGCTGTGCACGCTCTGCCACACCGATTTCGATTCGACTCTGGCCCGCAGCGGGCCGGTCGTTCATCCGGCCGTGACCGAGGGCCTGTGCAATACCTGTCACAATCCTCATGCCTCGGATCGTCCGGGGCTTCTGCGCGAGGTGGACGGCGGTCTGGCCTGTTTCGTCTGTCACGAAAATCTCAAGGACACCACCGGACACCCGGTCGCGCATGCGCCGTTTGGCGAGCGGCGCTGCCAGGTGTGCCATGAGAGTCACGCCGGAACTCACACCGGCCTTCTGAAGTCGGATGTTGATTCCCTGTGTGGGTCCTGTCACCCCGGGGAGAAGACGGCGTCGGCGCACGCGAGTCGCAGTCTCGTGATGACCGGACTGACCTGCACCGGGTGCCACGATCCACATCGCTCCACTCGTCCAAAGCTTGTCGGCGATCGGGTCCATCAGCCGGTCGGCGCGGGACAATGTGATGCCTGCCATACAGCTACGACGGCCGGGGGGAGTATCGGTCCGGCGGACTCGACATGGAGCGGATGCCAACCCTGCCATGACGACATCGAAACGAAGTTGGCCAAGGCCGTTCCCCATGCCCCTGCGGCCGGTGGCGAGTGCTACACCTGCCACTCCGCCCACCGTTCCAGCCGGTCGGAACTCCTGCGCGGGGGTGTGGCAGAGCTCTGCCAGGGCTGTCATGAGGAGATGAGCGCCCAGCAATTGGCTGGAGCGCCGAGCGTGCATGCGCCGGTCAAGGCCGGACAATGTCAGGCCTGCCACGACCCGCACGGCGCCGACCAACCGAAGTTGCTCAAGTCCGCGGGCGATCAACTCTGCCTTGGGTGCCATGGGCAGGACAAGTATGTCCATTCCAGCCACCTCGAGTCCGCGGGACTGGCGTGCCGGGATTGCCATGCGCCCCATACAAGCACCCAACCGGCGCTGCTGCTGACCGATCCGCGGTCGACCTGTTCGGGTTGCCATGAGCCGGAGTTGACGCCAATGATGGTGTCGCACGAGCCGGTCAAACAGGGGGACTGCTTCTTCTGTCACGACCCACACGCCGGTCCGGGGCACAACCTGCGCGCCGAGATCCCGTCTTTGTGCTTTGGTTGCCACCAGAACATCGCGCATTTCGTGGCCGGGCCGGTCCAACACTCACCGGCAGAGGATTGCGCGGTTTGTCATGGGGCGCACGAAGCTCCGGCGGCGAACCTGCTACTCAAGAATCAGGGAGATCTGTGCAGAGATTGCCATACGGCAGCACCGGAGGCCGGCAGCCGATCGGTGCATGCCCCGTTCGCGTCGGGCGAATGCAGCGGCTGCCACAATCCCCACGGCAGCGATCGGAAGGGGCTTTTGGGGCCACGTCGACAGGTCGAGCCGACACCGATGGGCGCAGTTCTGCGCTACCCGAAGTTGGACAGCACCGACGTGAGTCTCTGTCAGACCTGCCATCGTGACCAGGTGCAGGCGTGGCGGGACCAGCCGGTCCTGCATTCGCCGGTGAAGAAGGGCGACTGCCGCATTTGCCACGCGCCGCACGAATCGGCGGAGGCGAATCTGCTGCTGAAGCCCGCCGCCGATCTTTGCCAGGAGTGTCACGCGTTGGCCAGTCTCCAGAGCAACCCGGCCCATCAAGGGATCAATGCGGGGACAGGTGGCTGCACGCAGTGCCACGATCCGCACGCGTCCGGCCAGCGCGGACTCTTGCGTCGACTGAAGCATGCCCCGTTCTCAGAGGGCAACTGCGAAGCATGTCACTCCGCCGCCGGGAGCGCGACGCTCAATGAGCCACAGCCGGGTCTGTGCCTGAACTGCCATGAGGAAACCGGCGCCCAGTTATCCCTGGCGACGGTCCACGCACCGGCCAAGGACGGCGAATGTACCTCGTGTCATGGCGCCCACACCGCCAACTACGAGAAGCTCCTCGTGGCGGATGCCCCGGGGCTCTGTCGCCAATGTCACCAGACCGCCAAGGAGCCGAACCAGCATCCACCCTACGTGCAGGGGATGTGTCGATCCTGTCATGCCCCCCATGGGTCGGAGAATGCCCGGTTGTTGGTGCAGTCGCCGAACGCCCTGTGTCTGGGATGTCATACGGCGATGAAGGAGCGGCTCGACAAGGGACAGCGACATGGGGCGCTCGACAAGGGGTGCCTGGCCTGCCATGCGGGCCATGCGTCGGCGGAACCGATGCTGCTGTGCGCCGCGCCCAATCAACTGTGTGCCCGATGCCATGATCTGGCGACCGACAAGTGGCGCGCCGCCCATCCGGGTGGCCGGAGCGGCGATTGCATGTCCTGCCACGATCCGCATGCCGCTCCCGTGGGGACGGCGGCACTGCTCAAGCGGGTTGAGCACCAGCCCTTCCAGGCCCGTACTTGCAACAGTTGCCATTCCGCCGGAGCCACGCACAAGATCAAAGGGGATCGCGCGCTCTGCGGGAAGTGTCATGCGGCGACGTTGGCGGAGATCGACGGCAACCCGGTCCCGCACTTGGCCATGGCCGACAGTGCCCAATGCATGGCCTGCCATTCGCCGCACGTCGGCGACACGCCGGCCCTCTTGCGCCAAAGCGGGTTCGCCGTCTGCCTCGGCTGCCATCCGACCGTGAGTCTCACGCGGACTCATGTGCATCCCCCGGCCAAGGAGAATTGCGCCACCTGCCACACGCCGCACGGTGGCAGCAACGCGCGACTTCTGACCGATGATGACATCATGGAGCTATGCTTGACCTGCCATGAAGATGCATCCAAGACGCATTTCCATCCGATGGGGGGTGCGGTCAAGGATCCGCGTGGCGACCCGCTCGTCTGCACCAGTTGCCATTCGCCGCACAGCTCCGACAATACGGCGCTCTTGCTCGGTGATCCCGGGCGGGAGCTCTGCGTGCGCTGCCACGACACCTCCGCGCCGCACGGGAAAGGGGAGAAGTAATGATGGGCGGAACGCCAATGCGAGACGTCGCCGCGATCGCCCTGTCGGTGCTCGCTGTCGTGCTGGTCGTCGTCGAGGGCGACCTGCGCGGTCAGACGAAGGCGCCTCCCGACCTGCCCTACGAGGGGGCACATCTATCGCCGATGACCGGGGTCTTCCGCGATCCCAGCGTCCCGCGCGGCGACTGCCGTCATTGCCACATTTCACATGCGGAGACAGAGCCGCAGGTACAGAACCTCTTTGCACCCAACGACAATGCGCTCTGTTACTCGACCAGCGGCGTCGAGGGGTGTCACATCAACCGCCCGACGGGCGGGAGCGCCGGGTATCCGGCACAGGAAGAGGATCGCTTCCCCGATCAGCATCCCTACCACGGCTACTTCGAGGCCAATAGTGGAGGTGACAGAACGTCCGGCTCAAACAACCGCGTGCGCTGGCCGGGGCGGTTGATCTGGGAGAACCTCACGTACTCACGGCATTATGCCAGTCCTGCGATGCCTCGCCTGGATGGGACCGGTCGCGGCGCCTGTCTGAACTGTCATGATCCTCACAATGGCGCCGGACCCTATGGTCAGTTGACCAAGGCGTATGGACCGATCGCTGGGGCCGCGACCAACGGCGCGCCCCCCGAGTATGCGCTGTGCTTCAACTGCCACGGACCGAACGGCCCTTCGGGGATGTCGCCAGAATCGCGCCGGATCGCCGACCTCTACAGCCGCACGGCCACAGGGTCGAGCCGGGCCGGCCACGCCATCGATGAGACCCGCGGCGCGGTCAAAAAGGGGGATCGTCTGCCCTGCTACGATTGCCACAACGCCCATGGTTCGATGGGAAGCGACGGACAGCACCCCAATGCCTTTCTGCTGTCTGACCAGCGGCCCGGGTGGTATGGGTTGACGGCGATACGTACCGATTCGGTGCAGGTGCGTCGTTTCTGTACCGGATGTCATGCCTACCCGGATCTCAGTGGTTCGGGCGGGATGGTCGAAGGGGTCCGGCCGAAGACGCTGCCGAATGAGTACCCGCATCGATCCTATGAGACGAAGCACTGCTACGACTGTCATGGCAGGGACTACGCGAGTCCCGGCGGATTCAACGTTCACAACCCTTCCGGAGGTGAGTGAGGCGTGCTTCCGGGCGCGGGCCACCTACCGCGCGGGAGCGGGGCCGTGTTCGTCTTGGTTCTTCTTCTCCTCGCCCAGTTCGCGGCCGGAATCAGCAACGCCTGGGGGCAGGTGTGGAATGGCTCGATGCGCCTGGATTACCAGAACATACCTCCCCGAGAGAACAGCGACGAGCGGATCGGCACGCTGACGGAACAGTATTACTTGCGCTACTCCGGGCGCCTGTTCTACAAGAACGACCTGTTGTTCAGCACGGACCTCGCCTATCGAACGGCCAGCGCCGGACAGCCGGTGGATGTCCGACCGCGTTACGAGTGGTTGCTGTCCGGCTACGGATATGGCTGGCGGTTGTCATATGAACCCTACACCCTCCGTCTGGGGAGTGACTCCGGTCGAAATCGCGTGCGCCGCTGGCGATCGAGCATCTTCGTCCAGCCGGCCCGGTGGCCGCGACTCACGTACGACTTTCTGCGTGGCACCGAAAGCAAGAGCGCCGAAGGGATCGCCCGGGACCGTTGGCATTCGTACTCGCTGACCTGGGCGCCGGTGGGAGTGGCCTTGGCCGCCGGCTACTCCCGACAGATCCGTACGGCCCGCGATACAACCGCGCAGATGCTCGAGGTCTATCGACTCTCGCTGTCTGCCGAACGGACACTGCTTGGGCGCCATCGTCTGAATGTCGGCTACAGTTATGACCGCAACTGGGATCATCGTCCCAACCTGGGATCGGGAGAGCAGGATCAACATGTGCCGAACGCCTCACTCACCGGCCAGCCGACGCCGTGGATGAACTGGGCGTTCCAGTACAGCAGACGCTTTCTGCACCGGCGCACGTCCGCCACGGGGGAGGACATCCGCACGAACGACCGTCTGGCCTCCGGCGCCATGAATCTGAATCCCTGGAAGCCCTTGACGGTGGTGCTTTCCCGCTACATTGAGGACACCGAGGAGCGGCGGGATCAGCCGGCCCGCCGCACGGATTACTGGCAGGGGCGCGTGTCGACGGAGGGACGATTCTACCGGCAGATTCGCATTCTCGCCACGGTGTATCGGCTCTACTACGTGGGTGCGCCGACCGCAACACGCTACAACGACGCCTACTTTCTGGCGCTGCGCGGGCGTCCACATCGTCACGCGGAATGGTCGACGGAGATGTCACTCGCCGATCGTCACGGTGCCCAGACGGACCGGTACTCGGCCAACCTGAATGTCTACTCGCGCCTGTATCCGACAGCGAAGGTTCAGTGCCAACTGGGCTACACGACCCTGGCGACGGCCACCGCATGGGATCGTTTTCACGGCGCCGATGAGAATCTCACCGGAAACCTCCAGTACACTCCGGATCAGAATCTGAGTCTGACCGGCGGCGTGACCCGGACGCGCAACCGGCGCGTCAGCCGGGCCTGGGACAACGGGTGGACGTTGACCGGAACGTATCGTTGGCCCTCGTTCGGAAACCTCGGCATCAACTACTCCCGTCGGATTGCCGTCCCGGTGACGGAGGGTGCCACGGGGACTTCGACCCGTCGGGCCACGCGGACGCTTCTGGTTGACCTGTTGGTGTGGCTGGGACCCCGCACAACGGCCACGGCAGGCTACACGTATCGTTCCGGTGGTGGGGCCGACCCCGGTTCGATTTGGGGCGTCGGTCTGTCGACGCAGTTCTGAGGAGAGTACAGGATAGCGGACATGCTCAGAGGGCGCCGGGTACGATGTCAGATACACCAGGATTCTGAGATCATGTCGCGGTCAGGTCGCGGTATGATCGGTCGATTCCGTCGCAAGCACCAAGGAGACAATGTGTCAGTCATGCAGAAACCAAAGAACCGGAGCGTCGGCGCCGCGACCATCGGCGGCTCGCTCGTGGTCGCGTGCCTGCTCCTGCTGTGGGGCTGCGCGTCGCCGCGCGCATACTTGAATCCCGAGGCCGACCTGGGATTCTACCAGCGCATCGGCGTGTCCCAGCTTGTGACATTGACCGATGACCCACGCGCCGGGCTGAGGATTCAACGCATTCTGGTGACGGAGCTTTTGAAGCGTGGGGAGTTTGAGCTGGTGCCGCCGGGGCAGTTCGAGAAGGCCGAGACAGACGTTCGCTCGCGATTGAATCTCCCGGTGGATCGTGCCCTCGACAGTACGGCGCTGCGAGAACTCGGTCAACAGACCGGCGCGCAGGGCATCTTGCTGGGCACCGTGCGTGATTACCGCATGGAACGTGTTGGTCAGACCGAGTTTCCAATGGTTGCATTCTCCTTGCAGCTTGTGGATGCGCCGACCGGTCGCATCGTCTGGGACGTCTCGGTCGGGGAGCGTGGGGGGCCGAAGTTCCCCATCTTCTCCTTCGGGGAAACACACACATTGAGCGAGTTGGCGACCAAACTGTGTCGCCGCGCCTTGGAGACGCTGTGATGCCGGCGGCAAGCACACCACGTTGGCGTCTGGGTTTGGCCGCGGCAGCCATGTTCCTCGGTTCTGTGGACTTGGTCTCTCCGCACGCCCAAACCGATTCGGCGAATCCGCTGAGTTTGCGCATCCCTGCCGATATTCGAGTCCCCTGCAACCGTGCCGACGACACGCAGTTGACCGGTCTGGCGGAAGCGGAGGGCGGGTGCGGGGGAACAGCAATCAGGTTTACGGATTCCGTGCCGGCCTATGGGGGCGCCGACACTGTGATCCTGCGCATCTGGACCGGAGTCGATTCCTGCGGGGAGACGCAAATCGGCATCCAGAAGGTCACTCTTCAGCCGATACATCCCCGCATCGCGGTCCTGCCGTTGGAGAACCTCGCTGAGTCCGAAGAGGGCTCACGCGTGCTCGTCCGGCTGCTTCAGAATGCGATTCTCCAGGCGACCGAGGTCGAATTGATCAGCCCCGGCACGGTCGAATCAGGGCTCTTGCGGGCTCGGATCCGCCAACCGTTTCTGATGGAGGACGAGCAGCGTCGCCGTTTGGGGGAAGGGCTGGAGGCGGACTATTTCTTGATCGGTTCACTCCTGGCCTATGAGACATTCGACGATCCCTATTCCGGGCGTATCCCTGTTGTGGATTGCTCGTTTCAACTCGTGACGGTCAGCAGCGGGAAAGCGATCTGGTCTGAGACATTGCATGCCGTCGGTTCCGACGGTGAATGGCTCTTCGGTCTTGGCGTCGAACATGACATTACGCGCCTTTCCGGCCGCTTGGCAGACAAGGCCGTGCACAACTTCATGCGGGTTCTCCGTTCGACACCCTGTCTGATTTCTTCCTTCTGACGGCTTTTGACCGCTGGACGAGTTGGTTCCTGTTAGAGAATCCGCGTCCCCGGCGCCTGTCAAGCGCTATCAGGAGTGATATAATCTCCGCTCTGTCTACAATATAGGCCCCTATTCTTCACGCTTTTTTCCACCCTGTCCACCCCCGCTACAAGCACACACGCTCCCCGAGGTCCGTGAATCCCGGCATCCTGAATCTTCATGCTGTCCCGCAATGAGATACGAGGCGGCAGTTAGGATAGCCTAGGCTGGCCGGAAACGGGGGAGCAACCCCAACTCAATTCATCGTGAGAAGATCAGAGCAAATTCTTAGGCAAAAAGTCATCTAAACCATTCCTCGCGAGCCTCGGCACAAGGAATGATGATAGTGTGCCTTGGCTGATCGGCTGCCGCACACCGAATCGTGGCGCCAACCCACAGTGTCACAATCGCTTATGTCGCCGCGATCCACACGTGCAGGATGTCCACTGACAAACCCGACGAAATCCGGCGTGAGAATTCTTTCACAATTGTTATTGACTTTTGTCCGATTTAGCCTCATCTTAGGTTCTGACCGGTGGATGGTCACCGGCGAGTGCTTGACCGTACCACCGTCTTGTACCGCGGATTACTGGCGCAGACTCAGAGCGTAGTCGATCAGACGGGAACCGGGGGTCGTTGTTGGTTGTTGTGACTGTGTTACACGCCGCTGGGACACGTGAAAAAGATAACAGAAAAGAGGCGGAATAGCCGAAAGGCCGTCGAAAACAACCCGAGTTACTACTGCGGACTTCAAGACCGTCTCCGACGGACGTCTTTCGAGAACGATTGAAGAGAAAGTCTCGTGAGCCTCCCTCGCCGCGCCATATCGCTTGTCTCTACGTGTGACTGCAGTCACAATCTGCGGAGTCTGGGAGCGTCCTTTGTGGCGGGGCTTTTGCTCTTCGCCTTGTGTCTTGTTCCGTTCCCGTGGACAGGTGCTGCCAGGGTCCACGCTCAGTCCAGCCCCTGGCTTGTGAATGCGATCCACCGGGAGCCGGTCTGGGGTCAGGACTATCGCTCGATCGTCGGTCTGGCTTCCGACCCAGTCTCAGGCGAGCTCTACGTCTTGGACGCGGGACGGCGCATGGTCGACGTGATGGACTCGACCGGGATTGTGCGATTCTCGTTCGGTCACTGGTTTACCGATCCGAAGACCGGTCAGCGCCAACAGGGCGAGCCGAACTCCCTGGCGGTGGCCGCCGATGGCGAGATCTTCATCACCGACTTCTTCTCGAACCGCGTCGACGTGCTGAACATTAGAGGAGAATCGGTCGGCCAGATCGATGTTCTGGGCTTGCTGGGATGGGACCAGACGACCTGTCGCCCGGAGAAGGTGGCGCTCCATGGGTCCGACTGGCTCTATGTCAGCATCACCGGCACGCGCAGCGGCATCGCCCGCTGCCGGACGGACGGCTCCGAGTGCACGCTGTTTGTCGATGCGACGGCCGAGAAGATCGACTGCATCACCGCGATCGGCGTGGCGCCCGATGGCCGCGTGGCGGTCGCCGATTACCGGGGGAATCCGGCGGTGCGGATCTACGATGCCGCCGGGGCGCTGGCGCTCGGATTCGGCGGCCACGATACGGACCCCGGGGATCTGTCGTTTCCAACGGCGGTGCTCTTTGCCGCCGACGGGACCTTCTGGGTGGTCGATGCGCTGCGCCAGGTTGTGAAGCACTACGCCGCCAGCGGTGAATTCACTGAGTACATCGGTGGATTCGGTGCCGGACCCGGGAATCTGCGCTATCCGAGCGCGGTCACGGGTAATGGCGTCTCCCAGTTGTTCGTCGCCGAGCGGGTCGGGCGTCGGGTGCAGGAATACATCCTGCCCGCCGCTTTGGCGGCGTCGCCATCGTCCGACAGCACGCGCGCCGGCGCGGTGGCATCCGATCCCGACGGAGAGAATGCGAGGAGTTACAAGCATTAGTTGTTGCGGTTAACCGTCAACCTTTCGAAGGAGGTTCCATGAAGAGAGTTCTCGTCGGAGTGGCTGCCTTCGTGCTGATCGCCGCCGTACCGGTCATGGCGGGCGATTATCACAAGGGAGCCACGCTGTCCTGCCAGGAGTGTCACGTGATGCACTCCTCGCAGCAGCACGGCTACAACGCCAACGGCGGCGGTAATTTCACGGCCATCGGCTCCGCGCCGGGCACGTACGATTACCTGCTGCGCAATCACATCAACGAGCTCTGCCTGACCTGCCACGACAATCAGACTTTCGCCCCGGACGTTCTCGAAGAGAACGGCGGGACGGCGCTGACGTTGGGTCGTCAGGCCGGCGCGTTGAACAACGGCAGCTCGGCGAACTACTTCCACGCGGATGGGCACACTCTGGGCGCAACGGACGTCGCTCCCGGTGGAACGTGGTCGAACCCCGATGGGCTCGAGTGCACTGACTGCCATCAGCCGCACGGTCGCGGCACGTCCTCGAATTCGAACCCGTACCGCAATCTCGGTAACTCGGTGACGGGTTCGTTCACGGCCCCGATTTCCTATGCCGTGGGAACCAACGATCTGACGAAGGACGTTTTCGAGTACTCCGCCGCCAGTTACGACATTGGTGACGTCGACTTCAATGAGCCGTCGGCGGATTCCTCCGGCTATGGTGAGTTCTGCCAGCTCTGCCACACGAACTTCCACGGGAACGCCAGCTCGCCCAACATGCGCAATCAGTTGGGTCCGGCCGGCGAGGAGTGGTTCCGGCATCCGACCGCCGGCATCGATATCGGTGACCTCGGTGGTGGACATTCCAGCTTGACCGTGTTCAAGAACCGGCTGTATCGCCCCAAGGTCATGAGCCCCACGGGCGATTGGGGAACCCAGGGCGTGGCATGGGCCGCGGCGCCGACCGATCTGACGCCGTCGTGCTTCTCCTGCCACAAGGGACATGGCAACAAGCGTGCCTTCGGCCTGATCTACCCGACCGGCAATGCGGCGATCGATGAAGAAGGCGACGGCACGATGTACAAGGAACTCTGCAAGGCCTGTCATACGCAGGGCTAAGCTGAGTCTCACAAAGGAACCCAGGGAAGGGTGCTGCCGCATGGCAGCACCCTTCTTGCGGAGAGGAGTCGAGGGTTCGGATTTGGGCGGACGCCTTCGTTCAGGGCGGAATGGAGTGATAGGCACAGACGTGAGAGACCGGAATGACTATGACATCTGAAAGATCGAGCATGACATCGAATCTCCGTCTGGCCACAACCTTCTTACGGCTGGGATTGTCGGTCATTGCCGGTGTGCTTCTGACCGTGGCCGGCTCTTCTGCGACGGCAGCATCCGGGACAGTCGACATCCGCTCGCGGCCGATCCATCTTCGGCGGGCGCTGCTCAACCCCATGTCGGCCGGGATCACCGGTCTGTCCTCGACCTATCACAACGGGGCCACGTTGCGCTGCTCGGACTGTCATATGATGCACCAGTCGAAACAGCACCAATTGGATGATGATCTGACTCCCGATCCGTTCGGCGGCTATCCCCAGAACCCGATCGGCGGGCCCGCGCTGCTCAAGACCGCCGATCCGATCGATCTCTGTCTGACCTGCCATGACAATCAGGCCGGCATCCCCGATGTCATGGGGATGGACGTGAATGGTCTGACCGAGCGCTCGGCGGGGTTCTTCGATGCGGTCGGTGTCCGCAATCCGCGCGGCCATTCCCTCGATCGGAACCTGGCCAGCGATTGGGAATTGTGCTATCGCTGCCATTTCGTCGGCGAGTTCGCTACGGCGTCGGTGACCTGCATTGACTGTCACAATCCGCACGGCAACGGGAGGGCGCGGAATCTGCAGTGGGCTTCGTGGCCCGGCGGCGAGCCGCAATTCGGGCTTCTCGAAGCAGATTCAGCCGCCGGACTCCAGCGCTACGAGAGCGGGCGGATTGCCTACGGAACCGACAACACCGACAATCTGCGCGAAGTCTCCAACATGTGCCTCGACTGCCACCACGTCTTCTCGGGCGAGTCCTACATTGACCCCGACGGGAACGGGTGGCACAACCGCCACCCCTCGTATGAGAGCGAGCGCAACTCACCGAACAACATCGCCCAGGGCGGCGCACCGCGCTTCACGACCGCCGCGGCACACTGGGAGGCGGGAACGGGCGCCGGCTTCGGCGTGACTCCGCGTTTGCGCTTTGTGACCAGCGGCGCCACCATCTATGCCGACGCCATGCACGTCGATGCCACGAAGAACGGCGTGTTTTGCCTGAGCTGCCATCAAGCGCACGGCAACAGCCACTCCTTTGCGTTACGCTGGGATCCGGCGGCCGGGATCGCCGGCAACGGCTGTGATCAGTGCCACAATAAGACCAACCAGTAGGTCCTCGTTCCGCGCAGGAGAGCTTCGACAAAAACAGTCCTGTTGCGGCACGGAATGGGAACACCCGCCGCGGGATTTGTTATATCTTGCTGTGAGGAGGATCGACTGACTTGTTGACTGTTGGCAACATTCTGTTGTGGGCCGCGGGACTGGCGGTGCTGGGTGCCATGACATACTACGTGCGCCCCAATACCTCCGGTGACCGACCGGTCATGGCCGAGCGGCTGGTTGTCGTGCATCTGCTGCTCTTGACGCTGGCGGGAGGCGTGCTCTTTCGACTATTCCTGACAGACCAGTTCCAGTGCGCCTACGTCGCACACAATTCTTCCCGTGATCTGCCGTTGTACTACAAGATCTCCGCCTTCTGGGCAGGGCAGGAGGGGACATTCCTGCTCTGGGCGTGGATCACGGCGGTGCTGGCGGTGAGTGTCATGCGGCGGCGCGGTGAGCTGACGGCGTTGACCATGGCGTATCTGTTGGGCACGCAGGTGTTCCTCATGGTTCTGCTGTACGTGCGATCGCCGTTTGCAGCGGTACCGGGAAGCGAGGTTCCCCCTGACGGGAACGGACTCAATCCGTTGCTCAAGGATCCGTGGATGGTCGTCCACCCACCGATCATCTTCGTCGGTTATGCCGCATTTGCCGTTCCCTTCGCATATGCGATGGCGGCGCTCACGCGGCGGCGGTGGTCATCACTGGCGGCCGCCATGTTTCCCTGGGCAGCATTCGCGACGGCGACGCTCGGGCTGGGAATCTTCATCGGCGGCTTCTGGGCCTACAAAGTCCTCGGCTGGGGCGGGTATTGGGGCTGGGACCCTGTGGAGAATGCCTCGTTGGTGCCCTGGTTGATGGGTCTGGCGCTGGTCCATGCGCTCTTGATCTTCCGCATCCGCGGGCAATTGGGGAAGACGACGCTGCTATTGGCGGTCGGATGTTACCTGCTCGTGGTCTATGGGACCTTCCTGACACGGTCGGGAGTGCTGGCGGATTTCTCGGTGCATTCGTTCACCGACGCGGGGATCAACGTCTATCTGACCGGCTATCTGATCGGGGTCACGTTTCTATCTATTGCGCTGTTGGTCTTCGGCGCGCGCTCGATGCCTTCGACACCGATGACCAAGGCGGTCAACTCGCGCGAGTTCGGTCTGGTTCTGAGCATACTCCTGTTCGGGCTGACCGCGGGTTTCGTTCTGGTCGGGACTTCCTCGCCGATCCTTACCGGGATCGGGGGGAATCCGGCGAACGTCACCACGGCGTACTACAATGCCGTGGCGCTGCCCTTGGGCATCTTCATCGCGCTCGTGCTCGGCTTTTCGCCGTTCCTGCTGTTTGAACGCATCCGCTGGGGTGACTTGTTCAAGGCGGCGATGCCGTCGTTCCTTCTGGCCACGGTCGCGACTCTGGTCGTGATCCTGTGGACGCCGGTGGTCTTCGCGCACGCGGTCCTGGTCTTCGTGGCCGTCTTGGCGTTGGGATCGAATCTGATCGCGGCGGTCCGTTTTTCTCAAGCTCGCCTGACGCGCATCGCCGGACATCTCACGCATTTCGGGTTCGCGATCATGGTGCTGGGGATCATCGCCTCATCGGCGTACTCAGGGGAGGAACGCCTCAAGATCAACAGCGGCGATCACGGCTCGGCTTTTGGCTACGACATCGCATTCCGCGGCGCCGTGGACGGGAAACACGCTGAGGAGGGGTACTTGGACTTGACGCTCTCGCGTGGTGCCGACACTTGTGCTGCGCGCCCCAAGCTGTACATGTCGGAGTACACGCAGCAGGTCATGCGTACGCCGTATGTGAAGAAGAACCTTCTCTATGATCTCTATGTTGCTCCCCTCGACCACGAACGGCCTGAGGGCGATTCGAATATCGTTGCTTTGGTCAAGGGTAGCTCAGCCCGCTACGGCGATCGGGATCTGACGTTCGACCGCTTCGAGACCGGGGAGCACAGCCAGACCGGAGCCATGCGCGTTGGTGCCGTGATCCGCGTTGCGCACGGGGGTGACACGACCACAGTTGTCCCCGCGCTGGAAATCACCGGTGACGGGCATCACCCGTTCCCCGTCAACGTATCGGGAACGGAACTGGTGCTCTCACTTGTCGGGATGAATGTCGAGCAGCGCCAGGTCTTCCTGAAGATCGATGATCCCAATACACCGGCAAGACTGACGAACCCGGAGCGCGTGGTGCTTGCCGTCAGCCGCAAGCCCCTGACCAGCTTCGTCTGGAGCGGTTGTGTCTTGGTCTCGCTCGGCTCAGGACTATCGTTCTGGCGACGTCGCCGGGAGGCGGCGCTGATGGGCTGAGTTGTGCTGCCGGCACGGCGCTGGTTGCTGTGCTACTCAGATCGCGGATTTGCCGCGCTCACCGGTGCGTATCTTCACGACTTCCGAGACCTCATAGACGAAAATCTTCCCGTCGCCCGGCTTCCCGGTGTGGGCGGCCCGGGCTATGGCATCGACGACGAGGGGTGCCATGTCATCGGCCACGACGACTTCCAGCTTCGTCATTCGCGCGAAGGAGCGGCCGTTCTCTTCGATCACCGCATCAGCGCCGACCGCGCGGGACTTGCCGAATCCCTGAACCTGCGAGATCGTCAGTCCCGGCAGACCGTCTATCTCCGCCAGAGCGTCACAGGCATCTTCCGCCATGTAGGGTTGAATGATGGCTTTGATCTCCTTCACGACACACCTCCTAAAGCTCGGTCTCGACGCGTCGGCCCTCGAACCATCCGTAGATCACCGGCAGCACGATCAGCGTCAGAATCGTGCTGGTGATCAATCCACCCATCACAACAACGGCGAGCGGCTTTTGGATGTCCGACCCGGAACCGGTGGCGTACAGCATCGGCAGGTGGCCGATGAAACTTGCGAGCGCGGTCATGAGCAGGGGACGGAAACGCAGGTCACAACCCTTCATGACCGTCACCGCAACGCTCTCTCCGCGATCGCGCAATTGCTTGAAAAAGGCGACGAGCACGACACCGTTCTGGACCGCGATTCCGAGTAGGACGATGAATGCCACCGCCGCCGATACAGAGAGCGGCATCCCGAAGATGACGACCGCGACAATGCCCCCGACGAGTGCGAACGGGAGATTGAGAAGTACCAGCAGTGAGCTTGAGATCGAACCCAGTGCCATGTAGAGGAACACCATGATCAGGAGCAGGGCGATGGGCACGACAATGGTGAGTTGGCGCATGGCGCGCTGCTGATTCTCGAACTGCCCACCGTACTCGACGAAGTAACCCGAAGGGAGCTCCCGCGCCAGGGGAGCGATCTTCGCCTGCACATCCTCCACAAAACCACCGAGGTCCCGGCCGCGCACGTTGGTCTCCACGACGACGCGGCGCATGCCGTTCTCGCGGCTGATCTGGGCCGGTGCCTCGACCAGTTGCAGTCGGGCAATCTGTCCCAGCGGGACACGTTCGCCTCCCGGGGCGGGGATGAGCAGGCGTTCAATCTGGGGAATGTCATTCCGTGCTCCCTCGGGGTAGCGCACGAGCACGGCGAATCGCCGTTGCCCCTCGATCAGCGTGGTCGCCTCCCGGCCGGCGATCGCCGTCTCGATGGCATCGTTGATCGCGGTCACGTTGATGCCATATCGCGCGGCGGCTTCGCGGTCGATGATGGCGTCGAGTTGGTTCATTCCCGAGACCTGCTCGACCTTCACGTCCTGGGCGCCGTCAACGCCCTGAACCGCCGCTGCGGCACGGTCCGCGAAGTCCTTGAGGACGTCCAAGTCGGAGCCGAAGGCCTTGACCGCGAGATCACTCTTGACTCCGGAAATCAACTCGTTGACGCGGAGCGCGATCGGTTGTGAGAACGAGTAGCGCAGCCCCGGGATTTCCGCCAGATCCTTCTGGATGGCCTCGACGAGCTCGCTCTTGTCGCGTCCTGTTCCCCATTTCCCTCGCGGCTTGAGCATGATGAAGACATCGGTCTGCTCCGGGCCCATGGGGTCCTCGGAGATTTCGGCGCGGCCGGTCTTGCTGACCACGGTCTGCACTTCCGGGAACTTCAACAGCCGTTTCTCCATGAACTCCGAGACCTTGACGGCACCTTCCAGCGAGGCATTCGGGAGACGCACGACGTTGATGGCGATCGATCCCTCATCGAGCGGCGGCATGAACTCTGTCCCGATGAACGGCGCAAGCGCCATCGAGCTTGCCAACAGTACGCCGGAGATTGCCAGGGTCCGCTTGCGATAGAGCATGGCCTTTCCCAGCAGGTGCAAATATCCCCTATGGAAACGGCGGATGAAGCCGAACTCTCTCTCCGGTACCTGCCTCAGAACCGCATCCGAGAGCACCGGCACAATGGTGAGGGCCACGACGAGCGAGACGAGCAGGGCAATCAGCATCGTCAACGCGAGCGGCGCGAACATCTTGCCTTCGATACCTTGCAGGGTAAACAGAGGGATGAGGATGATGGCAATGATCAGGACCGAAAACCCCACCGGCCGTGCCACTTCGGCAACCGCTTCGGCTACGATCAGTCGCTTCCTCTCCGTTCCGGGTCGGTGGGCAAGGTGACGGCGGATGTTCTCCACCACGACGATTGAGGCATCGACGACCATGCCGACGGAGAATGCCAGACCTCCTAGACTCATTAGGTTCGAGGTCAGGCCGACACGCCCCATGACGATGAAACTGACGAGAAACGTGAGCGGTAGGGAAAAGACGACGATGAGAGACGTGCGGAACTCCGCCACAAACAGAAACAACACGACAATGACGAAGATGCCGCCTTCGAGCAGGGCGTCGACCACGGTCTTGATGCAGGCCTCGATCAGCGATGTACGGTCATAGAACGCGTTGATACGGACACCTGGGGGGAGCGTGCCTCCGATGCGGGCAACGGCTTCCTTGACTCGGCCGACCACCTCCTGGGAGTTTTCGCCTTTGAGCATGATGATCATGCCGGCGACAACCTCGCCATTGCCGTCCCGCGTGACGGCACCCTGACGCGTTTCCGAGCCGATGACGACGTCGGCCACGTCGCGCAGGTACACGGGCGCGCCATCGGCGGTCTTGAGCACGATCCGCTCGACGTCCGGGATATCCGCCAGCAGTCCCACGCCCCGCAGGTAGACCTGTTCCCAGCCGCGGACCACTACGCCGCCACCCGCATTGGCGTTGTTGCGTTCCACGGCCTCGACCACGTCGTTCGTGGTCAGGCCGTACTTGAGCAGCTTGTCCGGCACGAGCAGGATTTGGTATTGCTTCCTGTAGCCGCCGAAACTGTTCACCTCATTCACACCCGGGATCGGTTTGAGCAGCGGCGCGACCAGCCAGTCTTGGATCGTGCGCAGCTCCATGGCGTCCTGAGTTTCGCCCTCCAGCGTGTACTGGAAGATCTCCCCTAGGCCGGTGCTGATCGGCCCGAGTTCCGGGTCCACCCCAGGGGGAAGCTCCTCGCGCGCCATGGCCAGACGCTCAAACACAACTTGGCGGGTCCAGTACGTCTCAACACCATCCTCGAAGATGATCACGACTTGGGACAACTCTGCCTTGGAGAGCGAACGCACCTGTCTCACCCTGGGCAATCCTCCCATCACCTGCTCGATGGGGTAACTCACCCGCTGCTCGACGTCGACAGCGGCCAGACCGGGCGCCTTGGTGATGATCATCACTTGGGTGTTGGTGACGTCGGGGAAGGCATCGATGGGCAGGCGAACCCAAGCCACGACCCCGGCGACAATCAGAACACCTGTCGCCAGGAGGACAAGGAATCGGTTGTTCAGCAGGAGCGTCGTGAATCCCATTGTTCCCTTTCGCTCAGTCGGCGCACCCCGCACCCATTTTGGAACGCAGAACGTCCGACTTCAGCAGGAACGAACCGTCGGCGACTACGATTTCCCCGCCGGTAAGGCCTTCTGCAATCTCGATCCTGTCGGCCCAGCGACGACCCGTGCCCACCGGTCGTCGCAGGTAGTAGTTGCCCTGCAGTTGCAAGAAGACAAACGCGCGTCCCTCATCCTCCAAGACAGCGGTTTCCGGCAACGTCAACGCCTGCTCATTTTCGGGCAGGAGAATCCGCACGTTGACGAACATCCCATCCAGGAGCCGTCCACCGGGATTATCGGTTGCGACCCGTACTCTGACGGTTCGCGAGACCTCTTCCATATGAGGACTGATGAAGTCCACCGTCCCCGGGAACTCCGCCCCTGGGTAGGCCGTGCTGGTCACAACCGCCAGCATTCGGTCCGGCCACTGCATCTGCCCCAGCCGCGCCATGTCCTGCTCGTACAAATCCGCCCACACCCAGACCGCGCTGTTATCCCCGATCGTGGCGAGATCCTCTGCCACTTCGACGACCTCCCCGGAGACGCCGTGCACGGACAGCACTGTGCCATCCAGAGGAGCACGCAGCACCATTCGGCCGTTGGCCGATGCCTGCGTCAGCGCCCGGGCATCGACTTCGGCCATTCCCAGCCGGGTGAGTTTGCCCAGCGCTGAGTTGGCGCGAATCTGAGTTGTCTCGAAGTCCTGTTTGGACTGCAAGTACTCCCTCTCAATCGCGAATCCCTTCTTGCGAAGTTCTGCCTCCCGTTCGTAGTTGCTCTGCGCCAGCCGCAGCATCGCTTCCGCTTCCAGATAGTCGGCCTCCGCCTCGCCGATGGCGACGCTCTCGATTCCCAACAGGGCTTGGCCCTTTCTCACCATGTCGCCGACCACGACATGAACGTCGCGAATGATCCCTTCCACCTGCGCGCCGACATGCGCCACTCGTCGTTCGTCGAAACGGACCTCGCCGGTGACGGTCAGCGCTGTCTCCACGCGCCGTCGGGACGCGGTATCGGTGTGCAGGAGTCCATCCTCAAAGAGGCCGGCGGGGGCTTTCACGATCCCGGTTTCGTAGCGACATTCGTCGCACTCGAACGTCTTGACGCCGTGCTCGCAGGTGGCGCTGAGCAGCTCTTCGACCGAACGGTCGAGATCGGAAAGCTCCTCCCCGGCATGGTCTTGGTGGACGGCATCACCATGATCGGTGTCGGCATGCGGCGCCGTCGCAGCATTCACGTGTGACGACTCCGATTCGGTCGATGGCGAGGAGAGAATGATGCCGACACCGATGCCGAGCGCCAGCACGAGCACATAAGGCAGTATCCGCTTCCACATATGGTCTTGCTCCTTCAGTGCCGCCACCAATGGCAGCTTCTATGAGGTGCTTTCACGCGCTCCGCTGATCAGGCCGCGAAGCGGGTGAAAGCCAACTGTCAGTGCGAAATGGTATGCTGCCGCGCCGGTCGGGGCGCGTGCAGGTCAGGCGAGGGAGAATCGCGGTGGTCGGTAGAGGCCGAAGGCCGGTTCCGGCGGGGCGGTCGTCTCGCCTTCCGGAGTCAGAAGACCGGTCTGCGACCACTGAGGCAGAATCTGTTGATCACCGGGGAGCAGAAGCGTGGTCGCGCAAGTGCAATGGCCGCAGAAAGCGTCGGTACACACGGGGTCATCGCAGCAATCGTCCAGTACACAGATCCACGGCCCGCCGACGCTTGCGGCGACGACAGCCAAGAGCGCAAGTACAAATGCCATGGTCGGTCTTCTGGTCATCATCAGGCGGCGTCCCCATCCTGTTGTCGGACAATATACACAAATCCTGACCAGTTGTTCCCGAAAATCACTCCCTCCGCCCGGACACCGGAGTATCCGGTGCCGTCCCCGGGGTACCGTCATCCTGCTACGCATGGGAGTGGACCTTCATGGACATGGGTGGCAGAACTCTGTCCTTGAGTTCGCACCTCGGAAGGCGACGTTCACGAACCTGACGACGTCCACTATAGTCGTTGTGCTATCACAATCGACGTCGGTGCGTTGATTCGGGCAGCACGGATCTGCTGTGGATGCTGCACCGCGGAATGCGACCTCCACGGTCCAGACAACATCCTGCAGGTCTGTGGTCCCATCGCACTCCGGATCGCCATGGCACGGCAGCATCGTGCTTCCCGACGTCAGTCCTATCGCTGTGGCATAGGCCCTGGCCTTGTCGGCGGAGGCCTTGAAGCTGGTCTCATCCAACGTATCCGATATCAGGGCCACGATTACGCTGTATGCCTTGCGAGGATTGCCCAACTCCTGACCCTTGGCAAGCGTCATGATCGTGTACAGGTCGGTATCCGGCAACGACGGCGTGTTGATCCCCGACAGCGACACCAACGTGCGATACAGCCACTCGCTCTTTGGGCCGCCGCCCGGCTGTACTTCCATGACATTGCAGCCGACTCGGGCACCAATCAACGACCCCGGGCCGATGAACTCCAGGCCGCCACGATACCGCTCTGCCGTGTACAGCGGATCCGGGGCGGAATGACCGGCAGTGTCGGTGCCCTGCTGCCACACCAGACTCCTCAGCACGTCGCCGCCGTTTTGGTTCTCCACGCCGCTCTGGACGAATCCGTAGCGACGGGCCGGTACGACATCCAGGTCGGCCAGCACCCCCGCGACCAGATTGTCGATTGTAACACCGTGGTCGCCATAGAAGCTGTATCTGGCCAGGACGAATTCATCCGAGTCGGGATGCTGTGGAAAGATCCACTCGGCAGTCACTCCCACCGATGAGTCCGCGGTCACCATGCGGGCGCAGGCCATCGCGTACCCGTGGCCCGTGCTGTACCTCGAGGTGTCGACGATCAGTTTCCCCTGTGCCCGGAACCCATACTGGCCGGGATCATTGCGGTTGTAGAAGCGATGGAACACGGTGGTGTCACCCACCGGCTGCGGCCCATGCGCGACCAGCAGCGACGCGTCGAAGATGCTGAAGCTGGAATCGACGAAGCGCCAGAGACCGGCCTCCTCTTCCCCATGGCCGCCGAAACGCGCATTGCTCTCGACGCCGAGAGCCAGTGAACCCTGACTGGCGACACCGGTCTTCAAGATTTCCTGCTGCGGGCAGAAGAAGTCATCAATCACAAAGAAGTCGATCGGATACTTCTGCGGCGAGGCCACGTTCGGCGCATCGTGCGTGATCCGGATCGTGTCCTGATACAACCCCTGCGTCGTGATCCCCACCGCGCTCATCGTCACCGAAAAGATGATGTCCGGATCGCCGGCGTTGATCGTGTAGGGGCCGCTCGTCCCCAGAGTCAACCAGGACGCGCCCAGCACCTTGCTGATGTTCCCGGTCATCGTCGCGTTGCCCAGGTTGATCAGCGTGAACGTCTCGACGTTCGTCGCACCACGATCCGCATGGTACTCGCACTCCGGAATCGCCGTGATGAATCCGGCGTAGTTCGCCGCAATCACCGGACATACGTTGGGCGCATCCGTCGTGCCGCCCGGGAACCGCAGATACATGAACCGGTTGATCTGCCAGGTCCCCTCACCCTGCGGAATGCCGCCCGCGTCGTTGTCCTCAATGAACGAAATGTCGATGTCGTGCACGTACGGACCGATGGAGGCCCAGTGCTCCGAGCGACATACCGAGTCTGGACGCGGTGGGTTGGTGCCGCCCACCGGGGTCGCGCCGGGGTTGCAGCCCGGGGTCTTGGTGTTGGTGATGTTCACCGGCGGCGCCCAAGTACGGCCTCCGGAATTCGACACCGACAAATACAATTCGCCGTTGTAATACCCCAACAAGGAATGGTCTGCCTGACTGGCGGCGTCGGGGCCGCCAAACTGGGTGTACACGACGTACACATAGTTCTCGTTCGACCACGCGCCACCCCGACAAAGCGTCCCGCCGTCACCGATCCCCATCGTCAGCTTGGCCAAATTGAGATTGAACGTCCCGGTTGCTGCTTGATGTTCCCAATACCCCAGCGCGACCGGACGAATCTGAAACGCCGAGTCGGACCAGTGGTTAATCTTTATGTCGTAGCTCTGGTTGGCTACGCGCTGCTCATCCCACACAAAGTGCAGATACCCCGACAGGTCATACCGGACCGAGGTGTGGCCCCACGCCTGCGGACCGGTCGGGTTGTTGTAGTTCGTGATGATGTTCTTGTTCGCCGGGCCCAACTCGGTCCCGGAAATCCACCCCGCCCCTTCGGTCTGCGACTCGTAGTAGGCGATGTTCAGATTCCCGCTGGAGAATTCCCGGTCCGTGCACAGGCCGATGGCCGCCTTCTGGCTATTGGGGTCAGCGGCGATGCAATAAGACAACCGGGGATTGGAATCGATGGCGACCGGGCCCTGCCAAACCGTGCCATCGTACCGCCAGTACACTATTCGCTCGTTCAGGTCGCTCTCACTGCCGTGCGCCAACTCGTGATAGACGTCAGGATTCGGATTGTTCATTTGCACGCCCACGACCGGCCACAGCACCTCGCCGAACAGCGGTGTGCTGGTCAACTCGTCGTCGATGTGCAACGCCGAACCCGGTGTCGGGAAGTACAGGTGCCATGACGAGTACGGGCTGCCCGCTTCGGCCTTCTGGTGGAACGACGCATGCCAGGCGTTGTCACCGT